>JAYTKG010000279.1:0-5642 GCA_043730435.1 Acidimicrobiia bacterium
CACGCCGTCAGGCCCGCCCGGCGGTGGCTGAGGTCGTGGTCGCACGCGGCTTGGCGATCCGGCCGCGTGCAGCGTGGGCGGGTGACGGCTCGCTGCCAAAAGGCCCGTTGACGCCGGAGGATGTGAAATTCCTCCTGGTGCATCACACCGCTACCGGCAACACGTACACCGCCGACGGGGTGATCGACATCATCAACGGCGTTTACAACTCCCAGACCACCGAGAAGGGTTGGCCCGACACGTGCTACAACTTCCTCATCGACCGCTTCGGCAGCGTATGGGAAGGCCGAACGGGCAGCATCGACGGACCGGTGACGGCGGACGCCACCGGAGGCAGTCAAGGCTTCGCGCAACTCGTGTGCCTTATTGGTGACTTCACGTCAGTTCTTCCATCCGCGGAACAGGTTGCGTCGCTGTTATTGACGCTGGCCTGGCTGGCCGACCGCGACAACGTCGACACGTCGCCATTGGCCAGGGTGACGTTTGTGTCACGGGGTTCCAACAAATGGCCAGCCGGCGTGACGATCACGACGCCCACCATTGTCGGGCACCGCGAAATGACCGCTACCGCGTGCCCCGGCGACACGTTCTACCCTGTCGTGCGCGACTCCATCCCGGCCGAGGTCCATGCGCTGCGCACGCCCAAGCAGCCGCTCACGTTGCCCGTGGCACCGCTACCGTCGTACGGGTCGGTTCCAGGCTCGCATGACACGTCCCGGCTTCCGGAGGTCCGTTAGCGAGCGCCTCAGTAGTTGCGTGGTGTCGGGCTGCTCGCTATGGTGCGTTCCGCCCGGGTTCCCGGGCGCAACACGGCGGATGACGTTGCCCCACGAATTTCGTGACAACAGTCTCGTGTTGCAGTCAGACGTCGGCGGGGGCCGAGTTTTGCCCCCGGGTCCGGCACTTCACCTCCACTTGTTGGGGAAAGACAGGTTCGCTGTGAGCGAAGCCCTCGAACGTTCGGTGCTTGAGAACAAAGACCGGGACCAGTTGGTCACTATTGCGTCTGCGCTCGGCGTAAAAACGCCGGCCCGAGCCAAGAAGTCCGACATCATCGACAAGATTCTGGAGACCACGGGGGTCACGCCGGCGCCCACAGTTGCCGGGGATGCCCCGGCCGCTCGGGTTGTGCGAGCACGCGCCGCGAAGGCCGGTGTTGCAACGACCGAGTCGCCCTCGGAGATGGCAGACGTCAGCCCGATCGACAATGTGCCCAAGGAGCAGGCGGCGCAGGACCACGAACCGGAGCCGGTGCAGGTCGCACCGGCCCGTCCGGTTGTTTCCTCAACGGCGTCGTCGGTTCCGCCGTGGTCCGAGCGTCCTCGTCAGGGCAACGGTTTCCCCGACCGAAGCGGCCAGAACGGCGGCCAAAACGGCGGCCAAAACGGCAACGGCCAGAACAGCCATAGCCTGACGAGCAGCGGTCAGTCGCCGAACGGCCCAGGTTCGAACGGCAACAGCAACGCGCAACCGGCCACCACGAGCGGACAGGGTGAGCGTCAACCGTTCGGCGACCGCAACGCCCCCGGTCCGCAGGCGAGCGATGCGGGCGAGAGCGAAGGTCGTCGCAAGCGTCGCCGGAACCGCAACCGCAACCGCGGTGAGGGCGACGATCCCGTAGAAATGCCTGGCGCCCCTGCGGCCTATGAGATGCAGCCAGGCTTCGGCGACCCCATCGACGTGGCCGGATACCTCGATCTGCGCGACGAGGGCTACGGCTTTCTGCGGGTCTCGGGTTATGTGCCCAGTCGTGACGACGCCTATGTGAGCGTGAAGCAGTCGAAGCAGTACGGCCTACGCAAGGGTGACCACGTCACCGGCACGGCTCGCCCGGCCGGTCGTAATGAAAAGAACCCCGCGCTGCTCACCCTCGCCACGGTCAATGGCGGCGGGCCCGAGGCAGCTCGTGATCGTCCGAAGTTCGAGGATCTCACCCCACTGTTCCCGGATGAGAAACTCACGCTCGAGCACAAAGACGATCCCTACAACATGACCACGCGCATCATTGATCTGATCGCGCCAATTGGCAAGGGTCAGCGAGGCTTGATCGTGTCGCCTCCCAAGGCGGGCAAGACCAGCATCATGAAGGCTATCGCCACGGCCATCGAGCGCAATCATCCCGATGTAAAGCTCATCGTGCTGCTCATTGACGAGCGCCCCGAAGAGGTCACCGACATGCGCCGCACCGTCAAGGGTGAAGTGATCGCGAGCACCTTCGACCGGCCGAGCGAAGAGCACACGCACCTAGCCGAGATGACCATCGAGAAAGCCAAGCGCATGGTGGAGGCCGGCCAAGACGTGGTGATCATTCTTGACGGCATCACCCGCCTCGCCCGTGCCTACAACTTGGCTGCTCCGGCCACCGGAAAGATCATGTCGGGCGGCATCGACGCAGGCGCGCTCTATCCGCCCAAGAAGTTCTTCGGTGCGGCTCGCAACGTGGAAGAGGGCGGCTCACTCACCATCTTGGCCACGGCGCTCGTCGACACCAACAGTCGCATGGACGACGCCATTTTCGAAGAGTTCAAAGGCACCGGCAACATGGAACTGCGACTCGACCGCAAGCTGGCCGAACGTCGCATCTTCCCCGCTATCGACGTTGACGCATCCTCAACCAGGCACGAGGAGCTGCTGTTTGAGCGCAAGCAGCTGCAGCAGGTGTGGAAGCTCCGCAAGGTATTGCACGGCATGGCTGAGGGCGGCTCCGGCGCAGCAGGTCTCGAACTGCTCACCGACCGGCTCAAGACCTTCCGCCTCAACGAGGAGTTCCTCACCGAAATCGGCAAACAGCCCTAACTCCGGCCGCATGCTTGTAGGAATGCACTAGACTGCTTGCATGACAGCAACGCTGACGATCCGGGTAGAGGAAAGCTTGGCTGAACTAGCCAAGCGCCAGGCGCTCATCGAAGGTGTATCGCTCAATCAGTACGCGTCGGATCTGCTTCGTGCTGCGCTTGATCCGGCCTCGGCTGGCACGCTCGTCGAGTCTTTGCGCGAACGCCTCCAGCATGCTGGTTTGACGGTCTTGGCCGGAAGTGGGCAGCCGCAGCGCCCGCGCCCTGACGCCGTCGCCATTGCCGCGGCGATGGAGGCAGCGGGGAAGGGCACGCCCCTGGCTGACATCGTGGCCGACGGTCGAGGGTGACCGTCGCCTACTTTGACTCGTCTGCCCTGGTGAAGTTTTACGCCAACGAGCGCCACTCGGAAGCGGTGCGTGCTCTCGATGGCGTGAAAATCACTTGCTCGCTGGCCCTCGTTGAAGTGACGGCTGCCTTCTTCGGCAAGGCGCGATCTGACGAGATTTCTGTCGAAGTGGCACAGGTGTTGGCCGATACGTTCCATGCCGACTGGAGTGAGGGGCGTTTTCTTCGTATTGCCGTCAATGAACAGATTGAGCAAGATGCCACGCAACTGGTTTCCCGCTATGCCCTGCGAGGCTTCGACGCCGTACACCTTTCCACCGCCAATGCCGCTCGTCGCGTGTCGACCGTCTGCTCCACCTTTGTCTGCTTCGACAAGAAGTTGAGTGAAGCCGCCGCTGGCGAGCAGTTCGGCCTGTTTCACACCCTGTAGCTCTGGCCGTTGGTGGGATTTGGTCCTTTGCCGGTACACTTCGCAGACCCTCATTTGGAGAACGATTTTTATGCAGACAGCAATTCACCCGAAGTACATCGACACGACCTTCCGCTGCTCGTGTGGCAATATCTTCGTCACGGGTTCCACCCGTGGCGGCGAAGTGACCCTCGACCTTTGTAACGAGTGCCATCCGTTCTTTACCGGCAAGCAGAAGCTGGTTGACACCGGCGGCCGTGTCGAGCGCTTCCAGAAGCGCTACGGCGAACGCAAGGGCAAGTAGTCCTTCTCGCATGACCATTGACCCGGCGCGCCGCAGCGCGCTGCTGGGCATCAAACTCGCCACCCTGGTCCGCGACCACGCGGGCGAGGCCCCCATCGCCGCTTCAACCCTTCCAGGTGGAGCGGCGCTGACGCGTTTGGGCGAAGCATGGGTGCTGGCCGACGTTGCTCCCCAACGCATTCTGGGCCAAGCCCTGGCCTGGTCCCGTCGCCAACCCGACATCACCGTGTTGAACGTGTTGGTCGATGTCGGGACAACTGATGCGCGTGCTGGATTGTCCGAGCGAAGCGAGTCCGAGAGAGACGGAGCGGTAGCGACCGAACGAGGCATCGACACAGCGGCAATTGTGGCGCGGCGGGCGGGGGCCTTCGTGGGCGACATCCGAGTGTGGGAGGTGCATGACCGCACCCTCCTAGCCGCGGCTTCCGAGCCGGTCTCAGCGGTACCGACGGTGCAGCCGGAACTGATGGCTTTGAGTGGCGAGATTGCGGCCGCTGGAGCCGATCCGCTCTGCGAATGGGGAGTGTTGGTCGGCGAGGTGGAAGGGCTCGAAGTCTGCCGGGTCGTGCGTAGCGACGAAACCGGCGAGGTCGTGTTGCAGGTCGGTATTGGTGCTCATGACCGCGAGGCGTTCGCCATGCTCCACGGCGACCGTCCGCCGCTGGTTGCCCTGCAGGGAGTTGTCCAGGCCGTGGCCCCGCACCGAGTGCTGAACGCTGCCCCCCACGCCCTGAATCGCATCGCTACCGAGCGACTCCTCCGGGCGTCCCTCATCAACTCACCCGGCATCGTTGGTGCCGCTCGGCTGGTGGCGAATGATCCTCCCGTACCCCGGGTGAACGTGAAAGACCCGGTGCCGTGTGTGGCGACCGGTGTCGATGGGCAGGGCACCGCACTGACGGTCGTGTGCTCGGTCGGCATCGACCTTGATCTTGTGCCCTTCGCTGCCGATGCCCGCATCCGCCACGGCGGTCGATTGATCGTGGTCGTGCCCGAGCGCGACGCCCATGCCGTCACGCTCGACCAGCTCAGCCTGCTGCGCGAGCCCGCCGTCCTGGTGACGGTACCGAGCCCGGTTTAGACCGCTGTGCGATTGCGGCGACGTTTGCGCCACTCGCTCCAGGTCAGCACGATGAAGTACGGGTCCTGCACGAAGTAGCGGTGGAAGAGGCGTCGGGGTTCCTGAGTGAAGCGGTAGAACCATTCGAGGCCCGACCTTTGCATCCACTGCGGCGCACGCTTCACGATGCCGTAGTACATGTCGAACGAGGCACCGATGGCGAGGAAGAGCGGCAGCTTGGTGCCGTCCGCCCGGCACTTGTCGACGATGTCGCTGATGAGCAGACATTGCTTCGGGAAACCCAAAGTGACGAACACGAACTCGGGCTGCTGGACGGAGATCAGGTTGGCGCAGTCGACGGCGAAACGGGTGATGGCGACGCGGTCACCCGCCGCAAACATCGGCGCCACGATGGTGGTGTTCGTGGCTCCCGTTTCGGCCTGGACCCGAGCGGCGATGTCATTTGAGTTTGCGATCACCAACACCCGCCGTTCTTCGGTCAGCAACGTCGGCCACAGATCGGCCACCAGGGTGCTTCCGGCCAGTCGGGCGCTCAAGGGTGCGCCAAGCAACCGGCTGGCCCATACCACCGGCTGGCCGTCGGGCAGGACATACGCGGCCTGACGCACGATGGCAGACGCTTCGGCCGAGCTGTCGTTGGCGATATGCACGAGTTGGTCGACGTTGGGTGTGACCACTAAAGGTAGCGAGCGGTCGGAGCGGTGT
>JAYTKG010000280.1:0-4001 GCA_043730435.1 Acidimicrobiia bacterium
CCCGTCAGCGTACACCAGTTCGCATGCGATCGGGCTGTCAAAGTAGTCAAGAAACGCCTGCTCAGAGCACCTATCCGACCATCCAAAGTGCCGAACCCAGCTCCTTAGTGAAGGGGCGTGCGAACACTCGGGATCGCACGCCCCCTTCACATTTAGATGTTGGTGCAATTCACTATGTAGAACGAATTGTTCGCCAAAGCAACGTGCACAGATGGAGATCGCGTCACCAGTGCAGCAGAGAGCCAAGTAGAGAGAGCTCGGCGACGTCGATTTCCTCGCCGCTCGTTTAGCAGGATGAATCGACTGACTCCGAACAACCAGAGTCGCCCGTCGTTTCCGGACGGAATCTCATGAATTCGCCGCCAAGCAGTCGTGAAGACTTCGGCCACCGCATCGGCCACTTCGGCGTGGTCCGACACCCGGCGCCGAAAGTAGCCGAGCACCGCGACGGCGTTCTCGGCATACAAACTCTCGAAACGTGCCACCTCAGCTGCTCGTTCATCCACTACGTCTGCCACTCTCGGGCTTCTTGCGCATAGTCCCAACCTGTCCGGCTACACCGCATCGTTACAGCCTCAAACATCATCTCCGTCGAGGCTCGCCAAAATCCCAAAGAAGCGGACACGAACAAAGCATCCTGGGCAGACACGAAGATCACCGTCAGCGTCATGAGGGCTGGGTAGGCCTTCGACCTTAAGGCGGCCGAGGAGCCAGGCGAGGCGATCATGGGCGGGCAGTTTGAGCGCGGCTGCGGGTAGCTGGGTGAGGCCCAGCGTGTGGCTGGCGCGCCAGGACATTTCGGCTAGGTGCAACTCGCGGCGGAGGAACTCGCGGCTCCAGTCCTTTGGGCCGAACGACGCCAGCCCGAGGTCGGCGTGGTGGATCTCTACCTCGCGCCAGCGGTTCCACGGCGAGGTGTGCGCTGGCTCGTCGGTGTCGATGCAGCGACCAACAACCTGCCACGACGAAGGCGTCATCTGCGCCCAGGCCGCTTCCAGTTCGCCAGCTACACGCCGAACGTCGGCAACCAAAACTGCGGCTGACCGCCGAGCTCCATCTTCGATAAGGGCATCTCGTTCAGCGTCGCCGCCCGGATAGCGATCAGCGCTGACGCCAGCGAGCGCGCCGGTGATCAGCCGGAGATGACTTTCGGCGTTGCGAGACAGGTGATTCAGCACGTGCCCCACGGTCCAGCCAGGCAACAAACTCGGCTCCCCAACAATCGAGTCCGGCACACCGTCAAGCGTCACCCAAAGCCGCTCATGGGCAGCGCGTACTCCGGTCATATCAGCAGCGATATCCACGGCATCCACCCTACGCAAGCCCGGGTAACGTCGAGCGATTAGCCTCTCTCACTATGCAATTAGCGATGATCGGGCTCGGCCGGATGGGCGCCAACATGGTGCGACGACTCATGAAGCATGGCCACGAATGTGTGGCCTACGACCTCAGCGCCGACGCCGTAAAGGCCATGGCCAAAGAAGGAGCGATAGGCGCTTCCAGCCTGGAGGACATGGTGTCCAAGCTGAAGGGCCCCCGCAACATTTGGATCATGGTGCCCGCCGCATACGTTGACGGCACCATCGCCAAGCTGGCGCCACTCCTGTCTCCGGGCGACACGATTATTGACGGTGGCAACAGCTACTACCGTGATGACATCGACCGTTCCGGCCCGCTCGCGGCCATTGGCATGCACTACCTCGACGTCGGAACCTCGGGCGGCGTGTTCGGGTTGGAGCGCGGTTACTGCATGATGGTGGGTGGCGACGACAAGGCCGTCAAGCGCATGACACCTATCTTCGACACGCTCGCTCCCGGCATGGAGTGCGCGCCTCGCACCCCAGGGCGAAAGGGCAAGCCGATACAGGCCGAGAAGGGCTGGCTGCACTGCGGTCCGAGCGGAGCGGGTCACTTTGTGAAGATGGTGCACAACGGCATCGAGTACGGACTGATGGCTGCCTACGCCGAGGGGCTCAATGTGCTGAAGGGTGCCAACATCGGCAAGGCCGACCACGAGATTGATGCCGAGACCACACCGCTGCGTGACCCGAAGTACTACCAGTTCGACATCGACATTCCGTCCGTTACTGAAGTGTGGCGCCGCGGCAGTGTCGTCAGTAGTTGGCTGCTCGACCTTACCGCACAGGCGCTGGTGGAAGATCCGGAACTCAAAGAGTTCGAGGGCAAGGTCAGCGACAGCGGCGAGGGTCGTTGGACCATCGTGGCCTCTATCGATGAAGGCGTCCCGACGCCCGTGTTGACCGCTGCGTTGCACGAGCGATTCTCCAGCCGCAACAACGACCTCTACGCCAACAAAGTGCTGTCAGCCATGAGAAAACAATTCGGTGGCCATCACGAAAAGAAGAACAAGTAGATGCAGCCGCCAGCTGACGCCATCGTCTTGTTTGGTGCCACGGGCGACCTGGCAAAGCGCAAGATATTTCCCGCGCTCTACAACATCATTGGCCACCAGGGTCTTGACCTGCCGATCGTCGGCGTTGCCCGTGACGACTGGGACGACCCAAAGTTCCATCAGCACGTGCGAGACAGCCTGGCCGAGTTTGAGCCGGGGGCCAATGCCGTCATGATCGATGCGCTCATCGACGGACTGCACCTCGTTGTGGGCGACTATGCACAACGCACAACGTTCGAAGCGTTGGCGGGAATGCTCGATCGAGTCGGCTCGAAGAACGCCGTCTTCTACTTTGCGATCCCGCCGTCGATGTTCCCCCAGGTGGTGCAATCGCTCGCGGCAGTTGGTCTGGCCGATCGCGGTCGCGTCGTGGTGGAGAAGCCGTTCGGGCGTGACCTTGCGTCAGCCAAAGATCTGAACGTAACGCTTCACACCGTGTTCCCCGAAGAAAAGATCTTCCGCATCGATCACTACCTGGGCAAGGAGAGCGTGGAAGACCTGCTGGTCTTCCGCTTCTCCAACCTGCTGCTCGAACCGATCTGGAATCGGAACTACGTGAAGCAGATTCAGATCACTATGTCGGAGACAATCGGCGTGGAAGGACGAGGCAGCTTCTACGACTCGGTCGGTACCATTCGCGACTTCCTGCAGAACCACCTGCTGCAGGTGTTGGCGTTACTCACCATGGAGCCGCCCGTCGGTCCGGACGCCAGTTATCTCCACGACGAAAAGGCCAAGGTGTTCGCGGCGATGCCCGCTATGCAGTGCGAGCAGATGGTGCGCGGGCAGTACGCCGGTTACCAGGCCGAACCGGGCGTGGCCGAAGGGTCAACCGTCGAGACCTATGTAGCCGCCAAGCTTGGCATCGACTCGTGGCGTTGGGCAGGCGTGCCGATCTATGTGCGCTGCGGCAAGGCGATGGCGTCAGCAGCCACCGAGTGCGTCGTCGAACTCAACACACCGCCTCGCATGCTGTTCGATGAGGATCCCGACGGCAAGTCGCCCTCACCCAACCTCATCCGATTCCGTCTCGGTAAGAACGATGGCGTTACGTTCACGGTGCAAGCCAAGCAACCGGGCCCGTATCTCGACAGTCTGGACGTCGACCTACGCTGCGACTTCGCAGCGGCTCTTGGTGATCGCGACGAACCTTATGAACGCCTCATTTGGGATGCTGTCGCCGGCTCATCGAGACGCTTCGCACGACAAGACGTGGTGGAACAGACCTGGCGCATCGTGCAACCCGCGCTCGACGATCCCGGCCCGGTGTTCGGGTATGAACGGGGAACATGGGGCCCTGCTGAGGCTGACGCATTCGTTCCCGGCGGCTGGTTCCTACCGTCGGCATGACCACTCATGAGAACTCCCTCTTCGTGGTGCGTCACGGCCTCACCGAATGGGCGCGTGACGGTAAACACACCAGCTACACCGACGTCCCGCTCTTGATGCGGGGCGAGGATGATGCGCAGACGCTTGACCGAGTGTTGAAACGCAGGAGCTTCGCGGTCGTGGTCACCTCACCGCGTCAGAGGGCACGGCATACTGCCGAGTTGGCCGGGTACCCCGATGCCATCCTTGACGACGATCT
>JAYTKG010000281.1:0-8740 GCA_043730435.1 Acidimicrobiia bacterium
CACCGGCACCAACGATCGTTGGTTGGTACAACTCGTGCAAGCCCGCAAGATCGGGCTGAGTTACATCGCCCCGACAGCGTGACGGCGAAAAATGCGTCGACTTCCGCCGGGATCGACCCGGTCGGCGTTACCACACAGTGTATGACGCCGAAGCGGACATCACAAGGCGTTTCCCCGACCAGCTCGTCTCACGTCGCGACCGGTCCAGCGCGTCCAGGCCGACGGATTGAAAGTCGGCCACTTACTCGACGCACCCGCACGGCCGGTCGGGATATATCCGAGGTCGGGTCAGAACCGTACATCACATCCGCCATCATGTCGGCGGCGTCCGCATCGGATCCGGGCATTGCGTGGGTGTAGATGTCGAGCGTCGTAGACACCCGGGCGTGGTCGAGTCGACGAGACACGACGACGATTGGAATCTTGCGGTTCAGCATCTGTGTGGCCATGAAATGTCGACGGTCATGCAATCGAACTCGGCGTAGGTCGGCGGCACGGACGTGACGCCCGAACGTTTTGGTGACCCGGTTCGGCTGCCACGCGACCTCACCACTCTCGTCGCCGAACAGGAACCCGTCATCGCTACGTCGACACCGCTGTGCGTGCTGGGCGAGGCGCCGGCCGGTCACAGCGTCGATCTCGACGGAGTGCGCCCGGTTCGCCTTCGTCGGCACGAGTACGGGACCGTTGGGGCCTTCGACCCAGCCTGCGGTGAACGAGACGCTGCGGTAGTCGGTAGCGATGTTATGCCACCGCAACGCAAGCATCTGAGCGCGACGTGCGCCGGTACTCGCAGCCAACGACACGAACAAATGGAACACGTAATCACGCTCTTCGATGAACTTGGCGAGTCGACGGAATTCGGTCGCCGTGGGCGGTCGCATCTCGCGGCGCGGGACAGTCACCCGGTTAGCCCGCTGCACTGGGTTGTCCCAGATCCAGCCCTCACGCATCGCGAACCCGAACGACGAATGCAACACCGAACGCGTCCGTTTCAACGTCGACGCCGCAAGTTTGCGGCCGCCGACTCCACCGCCGTCGCGAAGCTCGACTTACAGCCGGTTGATCATCGACGCCGTCACGTCACCGACACGCAGGTGACCCAACCGCGGAATCAGATAGCAGCGCAGCACAGAGCGGTGTTGACGGATGGTGGTCGGCGACCAGCCGGTAGCACCGATCTCGAACCAGGGCTCCAATAGTTCGCGCACCAGCGATTTGGGGCCGACCATGCGTTGCTGCGCGGCTGAGGCGACTAAGTCAGCGAGTGCCCGTTCGGCATCAGGCCTCCTGCCGCGAACGGTGATCGACCGGTCGATTCGGCGACCCGAATCCGGGTCGGTACCAATGAAGACGCGAAGTTCCCAAGAACCCGCTGAGCGTTGACGAAGTGAACCATGCATCCACCCACCCTGACCCGCCGAACACCACAGCGCATCGTCACCGCCAAGCAGGCGGCCCACACACCGATAGGTCCGTTGACCACCGATCCGTGGGCAACTCCGTGGGCACCGTGGGCAAAACTCGACGCCGAAAACGACATCAGCGGCCCGGGAAAGGGCCGCTGACCTGGTGTTACGTTGGAGCGGATGACGAGATTCGAACTTGCGACCCTCACCTTGGCAAGGCCATGAACATAGTCCGCAGGCGTCCGTGTCGTCCGTTGCCCCTGGTTGGCCGTCGTGCGATGTCCGCTCAGTCCGCGGAGTTCCACCCGATCCGGCGATCTTGGTTTAACGCGTTAAACCTCTGCCGATTCGACCGAGGCCCGTAAGAAATATGCTGTCGATCAATCAAGCTACGCCTTGACGTACGCCTCGCTGCGGCCCAGCCGGTGCCGGTGCACTGGGGAAACTCCAGAACCCGAAGCGCGCCGGGCAGATGTCCCTGGCCGTGGACTCGTAGTGGTTTTCTGCGACCCTGCGGTAGCTTCGCGATGTCGTGACGACACCTCCCGAGCGATCGAAGGAACGTGGTGAGCAACACAGGTCAACCAATCGAACCATTCATTCGCCTGGAAGCTCCGCCCGACGAAATCGTGGTCGTGATTCGTGGAGGGCCAATCTCTGCGGAGAAGATCGTCGAGCACTCAACACGTCAGCAAGCGGTCTACACCTACGGCGGGCGACCGATGATCGCAATCAGCGTCGACCTCACGATCGAGGGCTGGAGCTTCGACCGCATCCTGCGCGAGCGGATGTGGTCAAGATCAACATTCGCTACCACGACCGTCGGTGAACTTCGCATCGCAGGCTACGAACTCATCGCAACCAACGCCGCACCGCACTACAGCGTCGTGCTTCCAGACACCGACGAAGCATCTGCGCGTGACTTCCTCGGTCACTTTGGGCCTACAATGGTCAACGAGTATAAGCATCGTCGGAGGTGAACGTGTACACGTCGTCAGTCGAAATCGATATCCCATGTGACCCCCAGCAGCTGGGCGAGCACGCGATGCCCTTCGCTCTACTCAGCGAGGCACGAGATCCCTCGCGCATCAAGGTAGGCGCGATCGTGATCACCGCCGACGGGGACGACCCTGTGTTCGCCAAGGTCTACGCGATCACCCAACACGAAGCCGGACCGGTAGTGGTGCACCTCGAACTACTCCCAGGCGACCCACTCGACTACGCCGACGCGTTACGCCGAGCCCACCTGCTCCCCGCCTAGCATCGCCAGGGGGCCTACAGAGAGGCCCCCAGACGCACGCCGCGACAAGGTCCGACGTGTCATGACCGGCTCCGACTACAACCTGCGATACGACGCCAACGGCATCGGCACCGATCTCGTCGTAAAATCATGGATCAGCCATAGCCCGCAAGCGACCGATGTAACGTTCGACCTGCAAGCTGGACAGGCTCACCGAGTCGTTTCGCTGTCTGGACGCCGACGCCGACGGGTGTCCGATGGAGTGAGTAGAACGGCCTATGGTTGTCTCGATGACTTCAGAATGGTCCGATAGCGATCTCGACGACTTGATCGAGGAGATTCTCGTTGACGCGTTCGGTGGTGGCGAGCAGCTCGGGGCGTTTGAGTGCGCCTGCAGTGAGGCTGAGTTCCCAGTTGCTTCGCTGGCGATCCACGTGCCCGTCGCGATGACCGGAGTGTGGTTCGCCGGCGACGAACGTCGAGGACTCGAGGCGGACGTGCTCGTTGAGGGCCAGGCGCACCGGATTCGATTGCTCGACGTCCGGATCCTCGATGGGTCGAGCGACATTGCTCGGTTGTTGGCAGCGTTCCGGCGTTGGTGGGTGCCGTACGAGTGAGCGCACCGTCGAAGGCGGAACAGTTGGCGTTAGCCAAGCTTGAGATTCACCGACTGCAAGCAGAAGTAATCCGGTTGCGGGGGCTCCTCGGGTTGGATCAGGAGCGCCAGACAGAGCTCTCGCCTGCTTGGGAACCGACCTTGTTCGTCGCTGCGGAGCCCGACGCACCGCGGCAGATTGTGGATCGACGGTCATCGCCAGCAGCCAAGATTGAGCTGTTTCGGTCGCTTTTCGTCGGCCGCGAGGACGTGTACGCTGTGCGCTGGCGGAACGACAGAACCGCGAAGTCGGGGTGGTCCCCTCCTGTCGTGGGCGGCTGGGCGAACGCGAAACGGCCTGATCGCGAGTATCTGCCGTTGACGGACGTCGTCGTCGAATCACACCTCGCGACAAGCGACGCGATCGCGGTTGGTTTGTATCCATTGCTGCGCAATGACCGATGCCACCTTCTGGTATGCGATTTCGATGGTGGCTCGTGGGCGCTCGACGCACTCGCTTACCTCGACGCGTGCCGCGCCGTTGGGCTGCCCGCCGTTCTGGAGCGGTCCCGCTCCGGCGACGGCGCGCATGTTTGGGTCTTCTTCTCCGGGCAGGTTGCCGCGTCGGACGCCCGCAAGGTAGGCGCCGCGATGCTGCGCAAAGCAATGGCCACGCGGGTCGAGATCGATCTGTCCAGTTATGACCGGCTATTCCCGTCTCAGGACACGACGCCGAAAGGATCGTTCGGGAATCTGATTGCGCTCCCGCTCCAGGGCGGGTGTCGCAAGCGTGGAACAACGGTGTTTCTCGACCCGACATCGCTGCAACCTTTCGAGGATCAATGGGAGTTCCTGTCGAGCGTTCAGCGAGCAAGCCCGGCATCGTTGGTCGCGCTTGCAAACGCTGTCCGTCCCCTAGCTGTTGGGACCGAGACCGTGTCATGGGAGGAACAACGGGACCGCCAGCCGGCGCCACCCGTTATTCGTGGCGCGTTGGCGGGGATGTTGGCCATCGAGCGGATCGGGCTGCCGCCATGGCTGATCGCTCGATTGAAACATCTGGCAGCGATGCACAACCCAAAGTTTTATGAGAACGAACGGCTTCGACTCTCTAACCACGCCACACCTCGCTTGATCCGCTGCTATTTAGAAGAACTCGATGTATTGCGCCTGCCACGCGGTCTCACCGAAGCCGCCCGGGCAATCATTGAGGAGTCCGGTAGCCGATTTGAGCTCCCCTAGCTGTCTGCTGCAGCCAGCCAAGGTGCCTTCAGGTCTCGCCGGCGTCCGCTTCGGTCTCACCACCCTCACCGACACCAGCCTGCAGAAGTCCGTCGAAGAATGCCACCGGCGCTGGGGGTTCTGGGGGTTCTCCGTGTTCGAGGTCCCGGACCGCGACTACGGGATACTCGCCCGCCTCCGCCCGAACATCGTCGGGCGTCGCCAAATGATGACCGCCGAAGGCGAAGACCTCGTCGACTCCGGCTTCGCGCTCCTGCCCACCCTCGAAGCACCACACTGGACAGTCGTTCTCGCCACCGCGACGCCTGAGTGGTTCGCCCGAGTACGGGAACACTTCCACGGCCCAATACCAAACCCCGCCTACCGGCCCAGCTGACGTCGGCTACGATGAGGTCCATGGAAATCGCCGACTACGACCTGTGGTACGACGCCAACAGCGTCGGCGGCGACTTGGTCGTCGAAACATGGATCAGCCACGGGCCACGCGCCCTCGACCCGAGCTTCGACCCACAACCAGGCGATTGGCTCACAATCGGCGACGACGAGGAACCACCTGTCCGTGCCCGCGTCGTACGCCGCGACACCAACCTCGTTTGGGTCCAACTCGACCTCAGCCACCTCCTAGCCGACACCGCCACAGCGACAACTCTCACTCGCTAGAAACTCGAGCAGCCAGCCTCGCGGAGCGTGTACTTCGGTACCGGCCTATGGGCGATCGATGCCGAACGCGAAGGGGACCCCCTGGCAGCGCGCCGACCACGCCTTATGATCACGTCGCTGCCGGTTCGCTAAGTACACCTCGGCCGAACGCAACCGAAGTACCGCACCGATGGCCCCGAATCGCGCCGGCCCCTTTTCATGCCCGGACCCCGCTTATCACGCTGCCCGCTCCACCCCACGCGCAGCATTGGAAGGTGTCGGCCTGGTTGGAAAATGCTGCCCGCACACGAATCAAGATGAGCAGATGAACAAGCCTCAAAACGTCCCGCCGCAAAGGGTAGCGACGCGCTATCTCGACGTGAACGTCAGCTTGGTGGCTCACGACGGCATTTTCGATGGCGAGCAAGCCCCCGCTCGGCTCTACCAAATGCTGTAGAGGTTTAACGCGCTCTGCGGATCACTACCTGCCGAAAATGACGAAAACGCCCTGTTACCAGGGAGTTTTCTTGGAGCGGATGACGAGATTCGAACTCGCGACCCTCACCTTGGACATCGTCCGCAGCCGTCCGCGTCGTCCGTTAACCCTGGTTGGCCGTGATGCTCCGTCCGCTCAGCCCGCAGAGTTCCACCCGATCCGACGATTTTGGTTTAACGCGTTAAACCTCTGCGAGCGGGTCTGTCTCAGTCGACGCCGTCTTCGATGTTGAAGTCGCCGAACGGGTCTTCGTCAGTCGCGAGTTCTGGGTATCGGTCGTTGCGCAGGCGACGAAGTTCGGGGAGCGCCAGGTGGTCCTTGTATCGATCCGCCGCTTCCTTCATCCGGATGACATCGTCCAGCGCGGCAGCGGGCATCGTGATTCCGCGGCCCGCATCGAACACGATCGAGCCTCGCTCGATATCGCCGTACACAACGATCGACTCGTTGGACCACGCCGCCGTGACAAGCACGTCGATCGGTCCGGCGTCGGTATCCCATTGGGTGCTCGCCACACCAAGTTCCGCGCCGATGATCGGTCGTCGATCAGCCGTACCAAGCGGCACAGCTCCAAGCTCGGTCAATGCCGCCGCGAGACAGCCGAGATTGTCGGCACTCCCTTGTACCAGCAGGTCGACGTCCTTGGTGCGGTAGTCGACCATCCCGTGAAACGTCCCGGACATGCCACCGATGACGATGTAGCGAACGACATGGCGTTCGAGAACTTCACCGATCCTCGCGAGATCGAACGGAAGATCGTCTGGGATCACGCCGTGACGATTCCGGCCCGCAACTCCGTGCGCCACTGCACGTATTCACCCGGCGTCATGCGTCGACCCTGCCGGTCACGAAACCCGGCGTCATCATCGGTACGGCCGGGCAGCGTCGGATAAACCTCAACCGCCCGATGACCCAACTCCGGCGGAGCCACCCGCCCGCGACGGGCGAGCACATAGAGACCTATGACGTCATGGAGGCTGCGGACCTCGGTGTCCCACCGGGTCATCTGCGCGACTCCGCGCCGGAACTCAGCCTCACCAACCTGTGCGACCAGCTGCTCAACACGGGCTCTTACATTGGGTTCGATATCGACGACCATGTGCCACAAACTCCTACGGTCAGCATAGGCACACGCGGGACATCCGACCTTCAAACCGCCCGCTGCAAACCAGAAATTTCAGCGTCGGACCCGATCGACCCGCGAAAGTGGAGCTCCTGGCCCAAGCGAAACTCGCGACCCTCACCTTGGCAATGAGACCAAGGTGAGGGCCGTGAACAGGACAAACACGAAACGTACCTGTTCAGAGACCCGATTTGACTCCCCTTATGATCCCTTTCAACCCCTTACGGCACCTTTGCAAGTCGCACGAAAGTGGCACGCCGAAGTTTGGCCGGATGATCGATTTGGCACGGTCGGTGAATCAATCGTCGGCCACCTTGTGCGACCGTATCTGGCGGTACGGGGCCAGGCGATCACTACTCCGGCACGCCTCAATCACCGTCTGGTCCAGCGCCGCTTCCACCGAGATGCCGAGAACCCCGTACAGGTCAAACGTTCTCTCAGCGGCCTGCTCGACACTCGCAGCCGTCATGACCCCAGCCCGAATCACGACGACCGCATCATCAGGAACCCGATCGCCTCGAATCAGCAGGGACTTGACCACGCGCTCGACGCTACCGCACGGCGCCATCCGCCAGAGCCAGGCAGGGCCACCCTGGTTCACGGCGGTCGAGTTGGCTGTGCGCTGCACAGAACGGCCTTCTCGACCACCGGCACCACTGGCGGCTGCCCCCTGATCTGGCCAGCGATGTACCGGTGATTGCCATCGACGATGATCGAGCCGTCGACCTTGATCGGTGGCGCAGGGCTACCAGCCGCAAGTTGGTCGACCGCCCATGCGACGCAAAGAAGGCTGCTGAGCAGGGGTTTCGTCCATGAAACGGTAGCGCAGTCTGGTAGAGGTTTAACGTCTTCGTTTAACGCTCGCGGACCATCACCTGCCGAAAATGACAAGAACCCCCCTGTTACCAGGGTTTTTATGGAGCGGATGACGAGATTCGAACTCGCGACCCTCACCTTGGCAAAAAAGGTTGTGCTCACCGTCCGTACAGTCCGTCTACTGCCGCGTAGTACTCCACAGTCCGGAAAACCGTCCGGGAAATCCGTCTAGTCGGTCCAGTTCGTATACCGGTCTACCATCGGCATCGGTCGACGCGCCATGCCAGGTGCGACGCCCGATTCGCCCGCCAGTTGCATTTGTAGGTTGCACTTAGAGCAGGAAGGGTGCATGATTGGGTGATGCAGACCGTCCAGCATGATGCTGTCGTTTTCGAACCCTCACCCGAGGATCGGGTTGCAGCCGAACACGTCGCCGAACGCATCACAGCCGCGTCCATGAGTTCGCTCGCGGGAACGACGGCGACTGCCGCCGATTCGGACGGTGCCGTGTTTGATTTCGTCGTGCAACTCGCGACCCGTGCGATTGCCGACCTCGCCGCCGGCCGCACGATCGCGTACACCGCGTCACCCGAAGCCGGTGTGTCACCCGCCGACGCGGCGACACTGCTCGGGGTATCGCGTCAGTTCGTTGACCGACTGATCGCTGACGGCAAACTCACCCACCGATACAAGCCCGGATCAAAGCATCGGATCATCTCGATCACCGACATCAACAACCTCAAAGCCCAACGCGAACACGGCCGCAACGGGGTCCGTCGAGCCATCGACGCGCTCGTCGACGGCGGAATCGAATATTGAAATCTCCGCGTGTCTTCGTTGACACCAACGTCTTGTTTCCGGCGTCGCTCGCAGACCTGACGCTCAGTGCCGCCGAGTACGGACTGTTCGAACTTGTCTACAGCGACCACCTACTCGAAGAAATCCAACGTGTCCTTGTCGACAACAAAGGACTCGCACCCGCGAATGCCCAACGGTTCATCGACGAGATCTGCGAAACGTTCCCGAACGGCAGGATCGCCGCCTCTATCTATGAGAGCGCGGCCGCCTCGTGGACCGGACCCGACGAGGCCGACCTGATGCATCTCGCTGCCGCCGCAGAAAGCGGCGCGGCTGTGTTGGTCACGAACAACACCAAGGACTTCGAACCAGCCGTGGCGCC
>JAYTKG010000282.1:0-2882 GCA_043730435.1 Acidimicrobiia bacterium
CGCGATAGGTCAACGTGGTTTCGTAGTCCGCGAGGCAAGGTAGTCATCAATGTCAATCCCCCGTTCACCTTGGGCAGTTGCAATGTCTTTGCCGATGTCGGGAACGGACCGCCAAAACGCTGTGTCCTCAATGGCTTCCCACTCTTCAGCGGAAATGATCACCGCGGTGGGTCGTCCGTTCTTTGTTATCAGCACATGTTCATCGAAGGTCTCGACCTCGTTGATTAGCGCGCTCAACGACTGTCGGGCCTCAGCAAGCGTGACTGACTTCATGTACAGAATTCTAGCTACATTTGTGTGAGCTGTCGACCGAACGTCAGCTGGGCTCAGCTGATGGTGACGTCTGCGTCGAACCGGGCAATGGCGTCGGCCGTAGCGCCCCGCGCTACCAACTCGTAGTAGCCGTCGACCGCCAATTTTACCTTGGTTGAGCCACCGGAGGTAGCGCTGCCGAGCACCTTGGCGCCCTGCACGACATCAATGGTGACCACGCTTTGATCGGGCCCGGCAGGCTCGACCGCGAGTGACATGGTTTGCCCAGCGAAAGCAGTGAAGCCGGCCGGCTGGGCCTTGCCGGTTTCGCCCATGATAAGCGCCGTGGATGAGTTGTTGAAGAAACCCAGCGGCACTGCGGCTGTACCTTCCATAACGGTGAGCTTGCGTACCAGCGGTTCGCCTTCGGCCACCAGTTTCGTGCCAGCGAGCACATACGTGGTGCGAGCGGCGGCGCCCGGGCAGCACACACCGTTGTCATCGGCGTAACGATCAATGAGCAGCTTGTGATTCTCAATGGCGATCGATCGAATGCCGCCGTAGGCCCGGTCGCCGCCACCGGCCGACGCCATGACGATCACGGCGGTGGGGGAGCAGCTCAGCACATGCACATCGCTCAGGCGCTCATCGCCGCCGGTGTCAGCGTCGATGAACACCATGGTTTCTGCATCGGCGTTGTTGCCGCCAATGTCGCCGACTGCAATGGCCCGCACCTTGGCCCGAACGTAGTACTTATCGCCGGGTGCGCCACGGGCACCGACACCGTCTTTGACCGTGACCAATTCATAGTCGGGCAGGTAGTAGGTGAAATTTCTGAAGTCGACCCCGGCACACGGATCCGGGCTGGCCGTTGTCGCCGGGGGTGCCGATGGCGCCGTGGCGGCGGTCGTCGTTACGGTCGTCGTGGCGGGAGCAGCCGTCGTCGCTGTCGTCGTCGGGACCGCCTTCGTCGCGACAACGGTAGACGTGACGCTCTGCGTCGTGACAGGCGCGGGTGGCAGTACAGCGCTGGGCCGAGCGGTAGATCCACAGGACGCGGTAACGCCCATAAGCACCACAAAGCTCGCCAAACTCCGTGCGGCACGCATAGGAGAACAGTATTGCCCACCCTGATGACCCAGCCGAGCGCTACAGCACGAAATCTTGTTAAAGATTGTCGGACGCTATGGCCGACCGAACTCGATGCCGCGCACGCCGACCTGTTTAGGGACGCCTGGTCGCATGGCGACGCGAATGGTGACTGCCTCAACCAGGTGCGTACCCAACACACCGCAATAGGCCCACAGCACATCTGCGTCATCACGGTCGGGCCACTCGGTGAGGAGAAACTCATCCTTTACCGCCAACTCGATGAACGGATCGGTCGCGTCATTCATTTGTGTGAACCGCTCACGCAGCTCGGCCTCTGTCATGGCCAGGCCCGGGTCGAACATGGCGTGTGCGTCGGCGAAACGACCCGCCACCAGGTGCTCGGTGAAGGCGCGGGCTAATTCGGACGCGCGCGGCTTGAGTACACGGCGCAGGGCCTCATCGGCTGCAGCTGCCAGCTTGCGATCACGTCCCGTGACGGTGTTCCCCTTGTCGTGCGATGTCAGATCGATGGTGACCTGATTCCATACGTTCGACCAGTTGGGGTGGTGGTCCTGTTTTTCTGCCTGGACGGCTACGGCATTCATGTACGCCCACGCCTCAGCGAAGTCTTTGAACTCCAACTGCTGGTGGAGCGAACTCGTCGTTTGGGTCCACAGCGATGACACGGGAAGAGTCGTCATGACGACACTGTAGAAAAAGCAAGAAGCCCCCGCCCATGTGGGCGGGGGCTTCTTTTTATAGTGACTTAGACGGCCAGCAGATCGCGGGCACCCGTGTCGGACGACGGATGACGCAACTTGCTCATGGCACGAGCTTCAATCTGGCGGATGCGCTCACGAGTGAGGTTGAAGTGTTCGCCAACCTCTTCGAGTGTGCGCGGTTCGCCCCTATCGAGGCCGAAACGGAGCTTGAGGATCTCACGCTCACGGTCATCGAGCGGAGCCAGCAGACGGTTGATCTCGTCGGGCAGAAGCGCAGTGGCGGCAACCTCGAACGGGCTCTCGGCCGAACGATCCTCGACCACGTCACCAAGCTCGGCGTCGCCGTCTTCACGAAGCGGTTCGCTCAACGACAACGGCTCGGCTGCGAAGCGCAGTGCTTCGGTGACCTTGTCTTCGGGCATTTCCACCTCGGCCGACAACTCCGACAACGTGGCAGGGCGACCCAACTTCAATTCCAGCCGGGCGCGAGCCTTCTGCAAACGGGCGAGCGTGTCGCCAGCGTGGACTGGCAGGCGGATGGTGCGGCCCGTGTTCGCGATGCCGCGGGTGATGGCCTGGCGGATCCACCAGGTTGCGTAGGTGGAGAACTTGAAGCCCTTGCGCCAGTCGAACTTCTCGACCGCGTGCATAAGCCCCAAGTTGCCTTCCTGGATGAGATCGAGCAGCGGGAGACCCGACGCCTGGTACTTCTTCGCAATGGACACGACGAGGCGAAGGTTGGACTGCCCAACCGTGCGCTCCGCGTCTTCACCCTCACGCGCCTGCCGGCGAAGCTCGCGCATCTTGGCCGCCGTG
>JAYTKG010000283.1:0-22022 GCA_043730435.1 Acidimicrobiia bacterium
GCAGCCTGCCGCGCCGATGACAAGCACGGCGGCGAGGGCAGCAACGTTGCGAACCATGCCGAAATGATACTGATTCTCAGAACGAGTACCAACACCAGAAAGGCTTCTCAGTCATTCTCAAAAGGTGGGTAGGCTGCCCGTATGGCCGGGAGTGAGCTCGACACCATTGCAACCACCCGGCTGCGGCGCGACAGCCAGCGCTACACGGCCAATAGGCGCGAGCTGGTCCGCTTGTTTGCGGACACCCCTGACCCTCTCACCATCCCTGAGATTCTGGCGCTCCGCCCTGATCTGGCGAGCAGCTCGGTGTACCGCAACCTGGCCGTATTGGAGCGCGCTGGCGTGGTGCGCCGCATCGTCACCTCCGACGAATGGGCTCGCTACGAACTGGCCGAAGAGTTCACGGAACATCATCATCACCTCATCTGCTCGCAGTGCGGTGTGGTGCGTGACTTCACCGTGGCTCCTTCGCTCGAACGATCGATCGACAAGGCGCTGGAGTCGATTGCCGAACATGCCGGCTTCCGTCTGCAGCATCACACGCTCGACCTCGTCGGTCTCTGCCTGAAGTGCAGCGCCTAGCCCCGCACCACCCGGTCAAGCGACCAAAGGGCCAACAGCGCGAAGATGACCGCGGCGCCGGTGTGGAGGAACCGAATCGGCAACTTGGTGAGCAGTCGGCGTCCTATCAGCACCGCGAGCGCGGCCACGCTGCAGACGGCGGATAATCCACCGAGGAAGACCAAGAACGGGCTTGGCTGCGTGGCCGCCAGCCCGGCGACAGTGAGCTGAGTGAGATCACCCAGTTCGGCCACAAGGATGGTGCCGAAGGCCAGCAACAAAACCCGAACAAAGCTCGGCGTTGGAGCGGCGTTGTCGAGCGCGGCTTCGGCCTCCTCACCTCGGCTGCGCCACAGGAGCACCGACCCGGCCGCAAACAGCATCGCGGCCGCGGCCGCGACCCCACGCCCGGGCAACCGCTGTAACAACCCGCCCGCCAAGGTTGCCACCGACATGTGAATGGTGAATGCGCCAGCCACGCCCAGCCACACCGCCAGAGGTCGGCGATGGGTGCCGGTCAGTACCAGTGTGGCAACCATGCTCTTGTCTGGAAGTTCGGCCAGGAACACCGGCACGAACGCCGCGAAAAACGAGGACCACTGCACGATCAGCGGATTTTGACCGGGGTGGAGAATCGAACCGTTTCGCCGCCGTAGGTCGCCAACACTTCGAGCTTCCACTCACCAGTCACAGGGATCACCACGTTTTCGAAACTGGCGTGGTTGGCCAGCCGCTGTGTCGGTTGCGCAGCTATGGCCGGGATACCCGCCGCGTCGTTGCTGAAGCGAATCGTGATGGCACTGGGGTTCTTGATACTGCCGTCGTTGTTCTGAACAGTCACGTGCACCGTGTTGACCCCTTGGGCTGCCGGTTCCACGATGATGTCGGCGGCGCGGCTACCTACCACCATCGTGGTGGTGAACGGTTTCGGCGCGGCCGGTGCGGGTGGAGGTGCGGCGATGAGTGACATGGTGAGGGCGAGTACACCTGTCGCGAAGACGACTTCGAGTCCGACGAGGTCGCGCACCTTGATAGGGCCGTTGTTATCGGTGTGGCGTCGGGTGAGTTGGCGCGACGTTCCGCCGATAACGATGAGCACGGCTACCACGATGAGCTTGCTTCGTAACGTGTGCCCATAGCCGGTGTTCCATCCGTCCCATTCCCGCAACTGCCGGGCGCTCTGCACCACACCCGAACCAACCAGGCCGATCACGCTGACGAGGGCAACGTTGGAGAACCGTTTCAGACTGTCGATGCCCCCTCCTCCGGTCAGCGCGATCAGCCCGACCGACAGACCTCCGACCCACGTGCTGGCGGCGGCGAGATGCACGAGTGTCATGGCCACGCCGGCTACCGGCCATCGTCCGCTGGTCCCGTGACCACCTTTGGCCATGCCAACGAAAACGACTAGCGCCGCCGCGGCCATCGCCAGTCCCCAAAGCCGCTTACCGATGTCGGCTGCGGCCAGCGCAACGATCACCAGCAACAGCGTGCCAACGGTGCGGAGCACCCACCACTTTCCCGCCTCGCTCGAAAGGACGGCCCGCCAACCGGTGGTGTCGGTAAAGCCCGTGATGCCGCGGCCCGAAGCTTGCGCGGCGGCCAACCCGATCAGGGCCGTCGACGCGACCACCGCCACGATCGACGCGATCTGAATGACCCGCCGGGCCCGACCGTTTTGCGCCCCGTCGGGCCAGCAGCGGCGGAGGAAGAACAGCCCTCCCACGGCCACCATGACCCCGGCGTACAGCAGCAGACGGGCCAGCGCCGTGACGATCGGCAGGGCGCCTCGTTCACTCGTCGTCGACAGTTTGGTCACAAGACCGGCAGGCACCGGGGCGCTGGCCCGTCCGACCTGGAAGGTGAATGCGCCACGAGTCAGATGTCCGTCGGAGGAAATGACTTGGTACACCGCTACGTAGCCGCCGTCGGCCAGGTTGGAAACGCTCGCGGCCAAGGCATTTACTTCACCGTCGGGATGCTCGGGCGTGCCAATGGCGACGTTGGCCCCCTTTTCGTCAACAAGTCGAAGGGCACCAAGTGAGATCTCGACCGGGGACCCGAATCGCACCAGAATGCGTGGCGGACTCTCCTCCACCGTGCTGCCCGACGCCGGTTCGGTACCAAGCGCCGCAGCGTGGGCTTGGGCCGGTGGCGCCGTGGCGACGATGCCTAGCAGCACGGCGATCAGGGTGCAGCACAAGGCACCGAGTAGGTCATAGCGCCTTCGTCGTGCGAGCGTTCCCGGCCGGTGCATCCTCCTAGGTTGCCACCTCGCGGCTACTTTGGGACAGGTGACTCCTGCGTTGCCGCCCGGATACGTGCGTACGGTTTCCGGACGCGGTGAAATGTTCTACCGACATCATCAGGGCGGAGAGCCGGGGGCGCCCACGTTGCTGCTTTTGCACGGTTGGACTGCCAGCGCTGATCTCCAATGGTTCACCGCCTACGAGCGGCTCGGTGAGAAGTATCCGTACATCGCCGTTGACCATCGTGGTCACGGCCGCGGCATCCGGTCAGTGACGCCATTTTCACTGGAGGATTGCGCCGATGACGCCATGGCGCTGGCCGCCGAACTCGGTGTCGATAAGGTCATTCCGGTTGGCTACTCGATGGGTGGCCCGATCAGCCTGTTGGCGTGGCAACGGCATCGCCAGCGTGTTTCTGGCCTGGTGCTGGCCGCCACCGCGCTGGAGTGGCAGTCCACGTGGCGGGACCGCTGGGACTGGGCGTTTCTCCCGTTTAGCGAGTCAGTTTTCCGTTCCCGAATGGCGTCCGTCGTCGTGGCGTTGTGGGCTCGGATGGTTGGGCGAGATGAGCCACTGCCACATCGCGAATGGTTTCTCAGCGAGTTGCGCCGCAGTGACCCGCGGGCCTTGGTGGAAGCCGGACGTTGCCTCAAGCATTTCGACGCCCGTGGCTTCGCTCCCCTGGTGGACGTGCCCGCCGCCGTGGTCGTCACCACCAAGGATCGGCTGGTCAAGCCGTTCAAGCAGCACGCCCTGGCTGAAGCCGTACAGGCTGCTGTGGTGGACATGCCTGGCGACCACCTCTGCACGCTGACCCACGGAGCTGAGTTTGCCGACCGCCTCCGCCAGGCGGTCGACAAGGTTTCCCACCAGCGGGGTTGAGGCCTCTTTCTCCTTTGTGACCGTTAGTGCGTTGTCACGGCGCGCTGGGCCGCCGGGCGACCCATGAAGCTCAGGGTGACGAGCATGATGCCAAGCGCCGTGACGAGTGCTGCCGCTACGAGGACGCGGCCCGACGTCTGCGACCCGGTGACCGGCAAGGTGGTGACAGCGCCCGGTGCGAGTGACACCGTAGAACCCAGAACGGTTGGCTGGAGCGGTACAGGGACCCGCTGGCGGGCGGCGCCTGCGTCACTGGCGGGCCGGCCAGCGCAGTCGGGGTGGTGGTGGCGCCGGGGACGGTGGTGGGCGTGGTTGCGACCGGGGTGCTGCTGGGTACGGCCGTGGTGGTGGATGTTGTCGTGGTTGTTGTCGTGGTTGTCGGCACGATGGCATCGGCCGTGCAGGTCTTTGGTTGCTCAACCAGGATGTCCCGGGTACCGGTAACAGTGGCACCGGCCGCGTCCTTCCAGGACAGCGTGATGGTGACCGTGAAGCTAGCCACGCTGGTAGAGACGCCGGTTGCGGCGCCTTCCAGATTGCCGGCCGCGCCGAACGAGCCCAGTTGTGTGCCTACTGCCATGCCCTGCACCTGAACACCGTTAGTGGCGCTCAAGGCCGTGACGGTGGCGGGTACGGCGTTGTCGTTATTGATGCCGGGGTACCCGTTCCAGGTTGGACCTACCGCGCCGCACTGAGCCCGTGACCAGGTCGGCAGGACCGTGGCCTGCGCCGCAGACGCCGAGAACAGGGAAATGGTCGCTGCGGCCAGCAATGCCAGGGTGAGTCGTTTCGTGAGAGCCATGAACTGGCTTCCTTTCATCGGGTCATTCGCTCCGGCGCCCAGTGGGGCGCTGCGTTCCAGAGGAATCCTGGAGAATCACCTTACGAAAGTAACCGTTCGGTCTCCTGTTTATAAAGACATCCTCTTTAACTTAACTAAAAGAAGAGATTACTCCGATGTACTTTGCTCAGGAGTCCTGCGTTTCTATACGCTCCGTGAGCTTGGCAACCGCATTTGTGAGTTCTGTAAGGTCGGCACCGGTCACCATGTCGGACAAGGCCAACCGCACACTCGCCAATTCGCGAGCCAAGTACTCGGTATCGGCCTGCGTTCGTTCGGTAATAGCCCTGTCTCGCTCGGTTGTCGCCCGGTCACGTGATTCGGTCCGGTTCTGGGCGAGCAAAATCAAGGGTGCGGCATAGGCGGCCTGCAACGAAAGTATGAGTGTGAGCTTCTCTAGGTTGTCGCCGTCGAAGTGGTACGCGAATTTGTTGACGATGAGCCAGACGATGATGGTGAGGGTTTGCCAAACCAAAAAGCGGGCGGTCCCGATGAACCTGGCGATGGCTTCGGAGAACTGGCCGAAGGCTTCGGGGTCATAATGGATGCCAAAGCTGCGCCCGGGAGCCCGAGGGGCAGAGAGATCTTCGCGGCGCTTCATGTGCGAACCGATCGTCGTCGTTGACGCCAGCCGGCGGGTAGCACTCGGTCGAGTACGTCGTCGACGGTGATGCCGCCGAGCAGACGGTTTTGCTCATCACAGACGGCGATCGACAACAGGTTGTATTCGGCTAGCCGTTCGGCCACTTCACGGTCAGGCGTCGAGGGCAAAATGGTCGGTTCTTCTTCTAAACACCGCCCCAGGGTCATGGAGGGTTGCTCGCGCAACAGTCTCTGGAAGTGCACAACGCCAAGGTAGTTTCCGGTTGGCGCCACCCACGGTGGCTGGGTCACGAACACCTGCGCTGCGATAGACACCAACCACTCGGGGTCGCGGATGTGAGCGAGCGCCTCGGCCACGGTTGCGTTGGGGCCGAGCACGATGACCTCGGGCGTCATCAAACCACCGGCGGTTCCCTCGTCGTAGGTGAGGAGACGTCGCATGATGTCGGCCTCTTCGGGCTCCATCGCGTCGAGGATGCGGGTGCGCTGCTCCCCCGGCATTTCGGCCAAAAGGTCGGCGAGGTCGTCGTATTCCATCTCGTCGAGCACGCTCATGATGCGATCGATGCCGAGTCCTTCGATCATGCGGAGCTGCTCGGCCTCTGGTAACTCTTCGAGCAGGTCGGCGAGGCGATCGTCGTCAAACATTTCGGCCAACTCCTTGCGCCGCTCGAGCGGCATGAGGCGGATGGCGTGAGCGACGTCGGCGGGGTGCATGTCGCGCATACGCGCCACTTCGGCCGCCATTTCGGTGGTGGCGAAAAGTGCGGCCACCTGCTCCCAGTCAACGACGCGTTCGCTCTGGCGACGACGCAGCGGGCTTGACCCCTTGCGCAGGCGGACCGTCGCCACTTCCCACGGGCTGGTCCGCCCGCTAGTGGCGCGCAACGCAATGTCGGACACTGTCTCGTCACCGATCCTGCGGTCGATCAGATCCTTGCCGACCAGGATCTCGGTACTCTTCGGCTTGAACGGATTGAGGTCAAGGTCCCAGCTGCGAAGCCGAGCGCCATCGTTGTCCAAACTCGCGACCCGGCTGGCGTTTACGAAGATGCGTCGCTTCTGGCTGAGCGCCACGAACCCGAGCACGCGCGGCGCCTGTGGGCCGGTGGTGGGGGCAATGACGATGTCTTCGAATCGGCCGATGGTGGCGCCGTCGGCATCAAGTAATGGCAGGCGCATCACCCGGAATGCGTAGATAAGGTCGGCTGCCATACCAAAAGGGTATACGCCAGGCCCCGTTAGCGACGTGTGGTTGGGATTCAGGGGAGTGGTCATAGGCTTCGCCGGGTGGCGATTGATGTGAAGGAACTGGACCTGCCGGAGTTCGATCTGGCGGTGTTTACGCTCAGCAGATCTCAGATCGTGGCTCGGGTTCGTGAGGCCCGCACCCAGCATCCGTGGCTGGCCCGCAACCCGCTCGGCTTCAACATCACTTCGTACGAGCACACGGTTGGCGTGCTGCGGGACCGTCGTTTCCACTCGGCCATTTCGCTCATTCCTCAGATGCAGGGCCTGGAAATCCCGTTGAATGATCGACCGTCAATTCTTTCGACCGAGGGCGACGTTCATGACCGCCTTCGACGTTTGGTGGCTCCGGCGTTCACACCGAAGGCCGCCGACCGCCTTCGGCCATACATGCGACAGGTGATCACCGAATTGGTTGACGCTGCGCTACCCACCGGCAGAGTCGACATGATTGCGGATGTGTGTGAGCCGTACCCGATCCCGGTGATCTGCGAACTCCTCGGTGCACCGAAACAGGACTGGCGCCTGTTCTCCGCGTGGGCCACCGACCTGCTGCGCATCTTCAACAACAACCTAGCCGTCGATCTCCCCACCATTCTTGCGGCCCGAAATGAGCTGACGCCTTACATCCAGCGACTGGTGGAAGAACATCGTCTCTCACCGCGTGAGGATCTGTTGTCGGACATGATCGCAATCGAGGAATCGGGTGATCGACTCTCCACCATGGAACTGGTCACCATGGCCGAAGCCGTTTTAGTTGCCGGTACCGACACCACCCGCAATCAACTCGCCTGCATCATGGCGTTGTTCGCAGAGCATCCTGACCAGTGGGAGTTGTTGGTGAACGATCCGTCGCTGGCGGCGCGAGCGGTGGAGGAAGGCATGCGCTACCTCGGCGCCATCCGTGGCACCGTACGGGTTGCGTCGGAGGATATTGAGTACAACGACGTGTTCTTCGCCAAGGGCACCATTGTGTTTCCGAGCTTTCTTGGCGCCAACTTTGAGGCCGACCGGTTCCCTAGTCCAGACACGTTTGACATCACTAAGGTTCCGGCCCGAAGCCCGCACCTCACCTTCGGCTCGGGCATCCATCACTGTCTTGGTGCGTGGTTGGCGAGGGCCGAACTCCAGGAGGCACTGCCGGTGCTTGCGGCGCGACTGCCTCAACTCGAATTGGTGGACCCCATTGCCTGGAAGTCAGTGCTGATCGGGATTTGGGGCCCGGAACACATGGTGTTCCGAGCCCCGTAAGCGATCTACAGATACTGCTGCAGGTCCGCCGCGATGTCCTCGGGCGTGGTCTTGGGGGAATAGCGGGCCACAACCTTTCCGGCCCGATCGACGAGGAACTTTTCGAAGTTCCAGGTGATGGCGTCGGTGTCACCGGCTCCGGGCTGTTCGTGGCGGAGCCATTTGTACAGATCGCTGGCGCCGTCGCCGTTCACTTCTACCTTGGCAAACATGGGGAACGTGACGTCGTACTTACTTGTTGCAAATGCAAGTATTTCGGCGTTGGTGCCGGGCTCTTGCGAACCGAACTGGTTACAGGGGAAGGCCAGCACGTTAAACCCGGCTGCCTTGTTGTCTTCATAGAGCGCACGCAGACCTGCGTACTGAGGGGTGAGGCCTCAAGCGCTCGCGACGTTGACGATCAGGTTGACCTGACCTTTGTATCGATCGAAGCTGACGGGTTCCCCGGCCATCGAATCCATCGTGAAGTCAGTGAATCCTGGCAATGGTTTCTCCTTTGGTGTTGTGACTCGGGAGAACCTAGCGCTGGTCAGCCGAGGCTGGCGAAGCTGTCGTCCACCGAGAGACCCACCTTGGGACATATCAACTCGATGCGCTCTCCAGCTACGTACGTCGTTGTTCGCCAGTGGTCTTCAACCCGTGAGTGAGCCTGAATCGTGCGTGCTGTTGGATCCACAATGAGGTAGGTGACCAGGCTCGCGAGGGAAAGATAGGCACCCAACTTTTCGCGCCGATCAAGATCAGCGGTGGAGGGCGAAAGCACCTCAACGACCAGACACGGCGCGATTTCGTAAAGGTCGTGCACCGGGGGCCCGCAAGCCACCATCAGGTCCGGGTAGCAGACGGTAGTGTCGACGATCTTTAGCTTCACCGTCTCGGCCGACAGTCGACAACCTTTCGCGTGGGCGGCATCGTCGAGGCTGCGAACCAGGTTCAGGATGACCCGGTTGTGGGCACGGGTTGCGCCGGCCATTGCGTACACCTGGCCGCCAACCAGTTCATGGCGAACCGTGGTGGTGTTCTCACTCGCGAGGTATTGATCGAACGTGACGTGAGGCATGTCGCGGTCCGCTGTTGGCATTGCGTGCATTGTACGTCCAGTCGGTGCGGAGATCTCCGCCGTTTGCTGCCGTGACGGGTGCGCGCAAAGCGCACGATTCGAGCTGCGGTTTCGAGGAACTAGCCGCTGACGTGGGCTCCGATGAGTTCGACGATGGCGTCGCCGTAGCGGTCGCGTTTGGCGGGGCCGATGCCGGGGATGCGTTTGAGCTCGTCGAGCGAGGTGGGTGCGATGTCGGCCAGGGCATCGAGCGTGACGTTGGTGAACACCACGTATGCGGGTACCGAGTCGGCCTTGGCCCGGTCGGAGCGCCAGGCGCGCAGTCGATCTCGCAGCGCGTCGTCACCCCTAAACGACGTGGCCGCGGCGGGTGCCGTCGGTGCTGACGAGCGGGAGCGGATGATGCGCTCTGGTTCCGGGCCAGCCTCATGATCCATCTCGTCCAGGAAGCGGCTACTGCATGCCGCGTCCGACAAGACCGTGACCGACTGCGAGCATCTTGTGAGCGCAACGTGAAAGACGCGCCGTTCCTCCTGCTGATCATCGGCCAGTCGGTGAGGAGTAACGCCATCGCGCACGTCGTAAATGATGATGTGCGGCCACTCTCGACCCTTCACCCGATGGATGCTGGACAACGTGACGCCGCTGGGGTTGCCGGGCGCGCTCAGTTCTTCTCGCAGCCAATCGGCGAACGTGGTGTGATCGGGATGAAGACGCGCGAGCGCAGTGAGAGCATCGAGGTCGTCGAGGTGGGTGGACTGCGCATCGGCTCGGCTGCGATCGAGTTTGGAGAGCGCATCATCGAGCCCGACCCGATCACGCACGAATGCCAACAGCTCCATGGTGGTGGCGCCCTTGGTGGCCTTTGCCGCGACCTGGCTGATGTCGTGGGCGTAGGCCGACACTTTGTCACTATCCCGTTCGCTGGTGATGCGCCTCGCTAGCTTCACCAGTGACGCCTGGTCTTTGCATTCGTTCATCCAACTTACGACGCGCGGCGAGATACCCCGTGATGGTCGGCGAGCGGTGGCGTCGATATCGGACGCGAACAGCCGGTCGGTGTTCGATGCAATGTTCAACCACGCCAACGCCGTTCGGACGCCGGTGCGTTCGAGGTAGCGAGCGTCGATCGCGGCCTGCGTGGGCACCCCCGCATGACGCAGCGCGACCTGCACCGGTGCCAGCGAAGCTGTGACACGGGTGAGCACCGCAATGTCGCTCGGCACGGAACCAGAGTCGATAAGCCGCCGCACGGTGGCGACACTGGTGGAGACCTGATCGTCATCGGCGACGATTCGGAGTGCGTCGGCGTCAACCGCGCGGTCTGGCCGTGGCCGGATGGTCTTCGACACTCGCCGCCGGTTGTGGGTCAGCAACGTGGCCGCGGCTTGAACGACGGCCGGCGGACATCGGTAGTTCACCTCAAGTGGATGATCGCCCGCGCCTGGGAACAACCGGTCGAACGAGATAAGCCACTCGGGCGTTGCGCCGGCATAGCCGTAGATGGTCTGGTCGTCGTCGCCCACGCCAAACACCGCCAGCTCAGGGGATGCCAACAGTCGCAGGAGCAAAAGGTGCGCCGGTGCAAGGTCCTGAAACTCGTCCACCAACAGCACGCGCGCTACCTCTTGGGCCTGAATGCGGGTGTCGGGCTCGGTGAGCAACGCAATGATGGCAGCGGTGATCTGCTCATCGAAGTCGAGCGACTTTCGTTCGGCCAAGACCGCGCGGTACTTGGGGAACACCTCGGTAAATCCGGGCACGTCGCCGTCGAACATGGCCTCGACGCTGGCGGGCGTGCGTAGGCCGAGTCGCACCTGCGCAAGTGCATCGATCCATGCCTGCGCCGGGTCGGTATTGGCTTTACGCGGGAAGGTGACCAGCGTGTCAAGAATGCGACGGACCTCGCGTTCATCAACCGTGCCGAGCTTTGCCCCACGGTTACGGAAGCGGCCGCTGCCGTTTACGATGGCCAGCGCTAGAGCGTTGAGTGTGCGGATCTGCAGATCGGCGAGGTCTTCGGTGCGCTCGCGAATTTCTTGGGCGGCGCGCACGTTGAACGCCACCAACGTGACCGCGTCGGCGGGCAGGCGCCAGTCCTTCAAAAGATGCCGCGCTCGCTCGGTAAGCACGCGCGTCTTGCCCGACCCGGCCGGTGCAATGATGCGCGCCGCCGCGCCGTCGTGCATGACCGCGGCCAGTTGATCGGGTGCAAGATCCGCGTTGCACGGGGTGTGCGACAACGGGGTGATGATGCGCCGTTCAATCGACACCCTATGAATGGTGGAGAGACCCTCGGTTGGCAGCGAGATCGGGCCACCGTCGTACCAGTGCGGATCGCCATCGGGCCCGCCACCTCGCTTGGCCCCGGCCTCGGCCCAGGCCCAGCGAGGTGCGCCATCGGTGCCGTCAACACTGTTGGCCCACACAATGAACCACAGTTGTTCCAGCGCAAAGGTGAACGACGGATCGATATCCCACGGCATGGCCCGCTCGATCTCGGTCGGCCGATCGAAGAACGGCACATCGAGTTGCACGACCGTGCGCTGCCGGTTGATCCACCGGGGGAGGAGCTGCTCCAATCGTTCACTCGGGTCGGCCAGCACACTGGCATCAATCACAAACCGCTCAGCCTCAGCCCACGCCATGGGAACGATGCCGTCGGGCAGGATGACGAACCATCGGCCCAGCGCCTCCGGCCCCGCCCACGCGTCCGCGGGCGCGTTGAGCCGAACCCGATCAAGCCCCGGCACCGGCGCCGAAGACTCGTGATATGGCTGCGGATACGGATGCGCAGCCTCGGCTACATCGAACAGATTCTGTGGCCCCGCCGCGTGGCACTGGCGAACCTCGGCCACGCTGTTATGCGCGCCCCCGCAGTTCCCACAAGTGATTTGTGCCATCAGCTGCTAGCTCTGCGGGGACGCGTGGCTGTCGCGATCAGGGGAATCGGAGACTCAGGTCGGCAGACCTGAGGTTGAACCGCTGCGGTCCGCGATGTAGCGGCGGCATGCCTCACGTATTTCCCAAGCGATCGAACGGTCATCATCGACTCCGAACCCCGCTTACACTTCGGTAGATTGCCACGCGTGTGGCTTGCGCGGCACGAGACCCGAACAAGCAACGGTGGTCTGCCCAACGCACGGCAGAATCGCTGCTGACTTGAACGGGGCACGAAACATCTACGGGCGCGGGTCGGCGTCCAAGCGGCGTGGCGTGAGCCACTTCCGAAACTGGCGGCTTTAGCCCTCAGAGCAATCATCCCCCAGTTCTACCAGCAGGGTGTGACAACGATACGGCTGCAAGGCGGGCTGAACCGGCCCGAGTGGGTCTGCCCGCCTCTCAACATCAGATGACCCAGTTCCGAGGAACGGGACGTTTTGGTCAGCTGGTGGCGGTGGATGCCGCCCGGTCCCAGGCGGCGACGCGTTCGGTGTCTTCGTAGTCCTCCCAGACGACGAGCTTTCCCCACCGCAATTCGAGGATGGCAACGGCGCGGTTGTTGTACTGATCTCCGTCGGCGGAAGGCAATAACGAGTGCAAGCGCATCGCAACCCGTGTGTTCCAGGGGCCACCGTTCACGAGGATGTCTTCCAGCACGAATTGGATGCCGTTGGCGGCAAACCGATCGGCGAACGCCCGGCACTCATCCAGACCCCTATGCGTGGCGTGAGGAGCGCGACCCTTCACCACCGGTCGGAACATGGTGGACCATGAGTTGTCGCCGGGAAAACGGAGTTGCACGTCACGTGACGCCATCTTCAGCATGGGGGCGGCGTCTCCGGCATTGAGACGGGCCACGTTTCGACGCACCATCGCCCGCACAATCGTCTTGTACATGCTGCAACCTCGCTCAGTCGTTTCGTTAGAACGATCACTCTAGTAGAGCGATTGCTCTAGAGTCAACGGCATGGCCGATACCCGCGACCGCCTGGTGGCGACTACTGCTGAGCTGTTTCAGCGCCAGGGCTTCAATGGCACATCGATGAAGCAAATCACGGACGGGGCAAAAGCCACCACCGGCTCTTTGTACCACTTCTTCCCCGGCGGCAAGGATGAACTGGCAGCTGAGGTGATTCGTACTGCGGGGGCCGGGTACCTGGAGTTATTCCAGCTCGTGACTGCCGTGGCCAAGACACCGGCCGAAGCCATCTCAATGCTTTTCGAGGGAGCAGCGGCCACGCTTGAGCAGAGCGACTATGTGGACGCGTGTCCCATCTTCACCGTTGCGCTCGAAGTAGCCAGTGCAGACGAGCCACTTCGCCTGGCATGCGACGACGTGTTCGGCACCTGGACCGCAACCGCCACCGCGATGTTCCGCAGGGACGGCATGGCCCCGAAGGCAGCCAAGGCCTTGGCCGCAACGGTCATCGCCGCCCTCGGTGGCGCATTCATCCTGGCTCGAACCGCCCGGGACGCTGACGTCATGCGCGCCGTAGGCCGCAACGTGAGCACTCACGTCGACGCAGCGACCAACGGCGGTAGCCGTCAACGTTAAGAGACTGCGGTCAGCGTCTGGACTGTGATCGCCAGTGCAACCCCAAGTAGACCCGTGTTGGCGGGTTCGCCCTCCAACACGCCGTTCTCTCGTCCGCCAAGACGGCAAGCGTGCCAAGTTGGAGGGTGAAACAACCGCCGCCCGCTACATTCAGGACATGGCAACCACCCTTTCGTCCGTATCGATCTCGTTGGAAGGCGCCCGCCGCGTCATGGACGCCGCGATTGCGAAGGCGACGGAGATGGGCCTCGACGCGTGCATCTCGGTCTGCGACCCGGGCGGTCATGCGGTGATGACCGCGCGGATGGATGGCGCGCCGTTGCTCTCGGTGGGCATTGCCTCCAACAAGGCTTATACCGTCATCGCTTTCAAAGGCATGCCGACGCACCTGTGGTGGGGCGCGTTGAAGGACGATCCGTCACTGGTGCACGGCATCACGAAAACCGACCGCTTCATCATCTTCGGCGGCGGCATTCCTCTCAAGGTGAGGAAGAAGCTGGTCGGCGCCATTGGCGTCTCCGGCGGATCCGCCGAACAAGACCAAGCAATCGCCGAAGCCGCCGCGGCCGCGCTCTAGCGCATCGCCCAGATCAGCACTTCGGCGCCACCATCGCCTGCGGTCAACGTTGGGGTGCCGGCTCCGGTCAGTCGGACAGAGTCACCCGAAAAGAGTTCACCGGCGCCTTCCAACGACGCGGCACCTTTCGCAATGAACAGGTGAACGTGGTGATCCTCGGGGATGCGAACCTGCTCGCCCGGCGTCAGGCGTCCGCCCCACAGCACGGCGCCTTCCTGACGGATGGAGATGGCGGCGTCGTGGCCACGGCCTGACGCAATGGGAACGAGACCGCCCTTGGCCAGTTCGGCATTGATGTCGAGTTGCTCGTAGCCGGGATCAATCCGCGCGGTATCAGGGTGCACCCACATCTGCACGAAGTGCACGTCTCTTTCGCCCTGCGGATTCATCTCCGAATGCCAGATGCCGGTGCCCGCCGACATGCGTTGCGCGAGGCCCGGGTAGAGCATGCCGCGGTTGCCTTCGGAGTCCTTGTGCTCAAGCTCCCCGTCGAGCACCCATGTGATGATTTCCATGTCCTGATGCGGGTGAGTATCGAAGCCGGAACCCGCGGCAACGATGTCATCGTTGTTCACCAGCAGCAGGCCGTGGCCGGTGTTGTTCGGGTCGCGATGCGACCCGAAGCTAAATGAGTGTTTGGAATCGAGCCAACCGATCTTGGTCTTGAACCGATCATCGGCACGTCGCACATCAAGGGTCGGAGTCATACTCACCACGCTACCCAGGCACACAACCTCGGCCACCGGTTACGGGTTGCGAAACCTTCCCCGACCACGAACCCGCAGTGCCAGCTGCCGCCGATACAGTCTCGAATGTGTTCGCCGAACTGCAGTCCTGGACATCTCGACGATGGACCACCGCTGCCATTGCGGCCGTCATCGTCACGCTGATCATCGGCCTGCCAACCGACATAGTGCCCAACCCCGTGTTCGGTCGCTCCGTTGGCATTCCGTGGTGGTCCTACCCGGTGCTTGCAGTCACGGCGTTGCTCGGCGGACTACTTGCAGCAACCTATGTCCGGGAGACGCGGCCAGAACTGGTGGCCGATGACAAACCCGCCCGACGCGGCGGCATTGGCGGACTGTTGTCGTTCTTCGCCGTCGGTTGCCCGGTATGCAACAAACTCGTTCTGGTCGCCCTCGGCTCCGTCGGCGCCCGCCGCTGGTTCGAACCCATCCAACCATACCTAGCCGTCGTGTCCGTCGCCCTACTGGCAATGTCGCTGCGCTCCCGCCTCCGCAACGCCAACGCCTGCCCCCTTCCCTCACGCGTCTAGCGGTTTCGGCACGCGACTACGGTCGTGGTGTGAGCGATGGCGTTAACGTTTACTACGACGAACAGCCGGAGCCGCAGCGGACGACGTTGCTCGCGGTCCACGCATCGATTCGTCGGATTCTGCCGGGCGCGCAGGAGTCGATCAGCTATGGCATCCCGACGTTCAAAATAGACGGCACGGCTGTTGCCGGTATCGTCGGGTTCAAGCAGCACTGTTCGTACTTCCCGTACGCGGGTGAGGTGCTTGAAGTGCATGCCGAAGCGTTACGTTCCTACGACCAGAACAAAGGCACGCTGCGGTTTCCCATCGATGCACCGTTGCCGTTGGCGCTCCTTCGCAAGATGTTGGCGACTCGACTTGCATGCGAGCATATGCCGGTCGAGACCGGCAAGGTCCGCCGGCTCTACTCGAACGGATTCGAGCAGTCGAAAGGAGCCATGCGCGGCAGCGAAATGCATGGTGCGTGGCAATGGTTTCGCAAAGACGGCTCACTGATGCGGACCGGTCAGTTTAAGAACGGCGCACAGGTCGGTACCTGGGAAACCTGGGACCGCAACGGCCAGCTCGTGAAGACCTCATCGTTCTGACCAAGGCCGAGGGGCCAACGACGACTCTCTTGGCTGTCGGCATCGCCCGTTGGCATCCAACCTGACCCCTTTCACCTTCCAACTCTGCATACTGACCGTCCGCTGAGGGCGAAACAGGTCGAGTTGGTGGGTGAGCCCTGCAACCGGCTCGTCTCGGAGCGTTTCGACGGTCGATGACTGACGCCCGGTCTGATTCGGCCTAGCGTCGACTCGCGCGAAAGGATTTTTTATGACAGCTGCCTGGTCCACAAGACAAATGCCTTCCCTGCACGACAAGGTGGCGCTCGTTACCGGAGCGAACTCGGGTCTTGGTCTAGAGATTGCCAAGAGTCTGGCCTTGGCCGGATCGGCAGTTGTGCTCGCCTGCCGTAACGTCGATAAGGCCAACCGCGCGGCCGACGACATCCGCAGGACCGGTGCTCAGGGCGACGTGTCGGTGTTGCGCCTCGACTTGGCCGATCTCTCCTCGGTTGCCACGGCCGCCAAAGAGTTCCGTGATTCGGGGAAGTCACTCGATCTTCTCATCAACAACGCCGGGCTCATGGCGGTTGACCACGCAAAGACAGCGGATGGATTTGAGATGCAGTTTGGCGTGAATCACCTCGGTCACTTCGCGCTCACTGCTGAACTTCTTCCGACGTTGCTGGCAACGCCGGGTTCCCGCGTGATCACAATGGCCAGCATGGGTCATCGCATGGGAAAGATGAACTTCGACGACCTCATGCACACCAAGTACGACCGATGGCCGCCGTACTTCCAAAGCAAGCTGGCAAACCTCTTGTTCACCGCTGAACTGCACCGTCGGCTGCAGGCAAGGGGCGTCACCACTATCGCCCTGACGGCTCACCCGGGCGCGTCCAACACCGACCTCGGTACTGAGGGCAAAGGCTTCTCGAACTATGCCATGAAGATCGTTCCCCTTCTCTCCCAGTCGGCGGCTATGGGGCCCAACCGGCCCTGCGTGCCGCAACCGATCCGTCTGCGCTCGGCGGCCAGTTCTACGGCCCGAGGTTCATGGTGCAGGGTTGGGCCGTTGTGGAAACACCGAGTAGACGCGCCCGCAACGCGGACGACGCCAAGCGGCTCTGGAAGATCTCCGAGGAACTCACCAACCGCACCATGCTGTCCGCCTAACGGCAAGCGTGACAAGACAGTGTGAGCTACACGCGCTCCAACACGCAGGCGATGCCTTGGCCGACGCCGATGCACATGGTGGATAGGCCGTAGCGGCCGCCGGTGCGGGCGAGGTGATGCACCAGGGTGGTCATGATGCGGGCGCCCGAGGCACCGAGGGGATGGCCAATGGCGATGGCTCCGCCCTGCCGGTTCACAATCGCAGGGTCAAGCTCGGGCATTTCGCCCAGGCAGGCCAAGCTCTGTGCCGCGAACGCCTCATTCAACTCCACCGCCGAAAGATCGCCAAAGCCGATGCCCGAACGCTGTAGAGCGAGGCGAGACGCCGTGACAGGTCCGATGCCGAAGAACTGTGGCTCAACCCCCGACGTGCCCCGTCCGGCGATGCGGGCCAGGGGAGTAGCACCGGTACGGCGCAAGCCCTCTTCGCTCATGATGAGAAGCGCGGCCGAACCGTCGTTCAGCGGTGACGCGTTGCCGGGTGTGATGGTGCCGGTCTTGCGGAAGCTCGGCTTCAACTTAGCCAACGACTCCACCGACGAATCAGGCCGGATGCACTCATCCCGCACCAACGCCAGGTCGGGGTAGGGGATCGACTCCGCATCGAAGTGTCCAGCTTCCCAAGCGGCGTGAGCGTTCACATGCGAAGCGGCCGCGAACGCGTCTTGCGCGTCACGGGACACGGTGTACTTGTCGGCGAGCTGCTCGGTGCCCTCGCCGAGGGACACGGCCCATTCGGCGGGCATGAGTGGGTTTGTCATGCGCCAACCAAGCGACGTGTTCCACATGGTCTCGGTGGTGGTGGTGTAGCCCTTCGCTGGTTTCAGCACGACCCACGGCGCACGCGTCATCGACTCCACGCCACCGGCGATGCACACATCGGCATCACCGGTAAGAACGGTGCGAGCCGCGGAGATGACGGCCTCCATGCCCGACCCGCAGAGGCGGTTGACCGTGGCCCCTGGAATCGAGATCGGCAGGCCAGCCAGCAGCGTGGCCATGCGAGCCACGTTGCGGTTGTCTTCACCCGCACCATTGGCCGCTCCGAAGTAGACCTCTTCCACGAACGCCGGATCGACCGATGGGTTTCGTGCCATCAAGGAACGCAGCGCATGAGCGGCAAGATCATCCGGACGCACGGCTGCGAGAGCACCGCCGTGTCGGCCAATGGGGGTTCGCACTGCATCGACAATGAACGCATCGGTCATGCCGACACCTTCTCTTCTGTAGTGACCGAGAGTCGGCGACGAAGGGGGAACAACTGGAGATCGAAGAGGCGTCGAACGATGCCCCACACGCCCCTCTGCAGGAACAGCGCAACACCGACCGCTAACAGCCCGAGGCCCATGGCGTAGTACTCCGGGAACTTACTGAAGTACTCGCGGCAGAACCAGTAAGCAATGGCCCCGATGATGGGTCCTTCGATCGAACCGATACCGCCGATAACGACCATAAAGATGATCGGTGCCGTCCAAGAGACAACGCTGAACGACTGGTCGGGCTGCACCCGCAAGCTCTTTGTATAGAACGTCGCGCCAGCCAGCGCGGTCCAGAATGCAACAACGACCCACAGCACGAATCGCGTGCGATACACGTTGGCACCGAGGCCACGAGCACCACCCTCGTTGTCCCGAATGGCCTGCAGCTGGAGACCGAGTCCGGAGCGCAACAATGCGTAGGTCAGCGCAACGGCACCAACGCCGACAAACAACGCGATCCAGTACACATTTTGACTTCGGCTGGCTGCGGAGTAGCCCGCCACTTTGATGCTTGCACCGCTGCCACCGCCCACCGAGTTGTTGGCCTTGGCGGCAAGTCGCACCACTTCGGCCAGTACCCAACTACCGATCGCGAAATACGAACCGCGCAACCTGAAGGCAATCAAGCCCATCGGAATGGAGATAACGGCCGCCACCACGGCTGAGATCAAAATCGACGTGTACAGACCGAAGCCCTGGTTGTTGACGAACACCACCATGCCGTATGCACCGATGCCGACAAATGCCTGCTGACCGACCGACACCACTCCGGCGAACCCGGCCAACAAGTTCCACATTTGCGCCAGCGCAACCAGGATCAACAGATCGACCAGTTTGCGTACGGTGGACACGTCGGCCCACTTCGGAACCGTGGCCAGGACCACAACGACGAGCAACGCGACAACGGCAAAGACGCGGCTGGCGGTGGTGGAACGGATGACTTTCGACGACGTGGTCATCAGCGGTTATCCAGCTTTCCGAACATGCCACGGGGTCGAGTGGCCAGCACGCCCAGGAACAGCGCGTGGCCGGCCAGTTCGCCGTAGCCAGCGTTGATCTTCAACCCGATGGCCTGTGCGACACCGAGGGCGATGCCGCCGGCGAGCGTGCCCCACAGCGAGCCGAGCCCGCCGATGATGACGGCTTCGAAGGCGAAGATGAGCGTGGCCGGTCCGATGAAGGGATCGAACGAAGACTTGGCGCCGTAGAGCACGCCGGCCAGCGCCACGGTGAGCATGGTGATACCGGTGGCCGTAGCGTACACCCGTCGCTTGTCGACACCCATGAGCTGCGCCGTGTCGGGGTCATCGGAGGTGGCTCGAAAGGCTCGACCCATCTTGGTTCGGCTCAGGAACAACGCCAGCAACACCAGCACCCCCACGCCGCACAGGAACGTGATGAGCGGCAGCACCCCAATGGTGAGGCCATCGGTGATGCGAATCGACCTGGTGGCGAGTTTGCCGAGATTCAATCCGCGGGTGTCGGCGGTGTACTTCTTCTTTAGCCCATTCTGTATGACGATTGATAATCCGAACGTGGCCACGATCTGCAGCGACGGATCGCCGCCGATGAGTCGATCAAACACGAAACGTTGCAGCAGCAGGCCGAACACAAACGCACCCGGCAGGATGACCAGCAACGCAACGAGCGGCGAGATTTTGAACGCGGTTGAGGTGGAGAAAGCCATGAACGCGGCCAGGATCGCCATGTCGCCATGGGCCAGGTTGGTAAGGCGCATCACACCGAATCCGAGCGACAAACCGGTGGCCAATACCGCGTACAAACCGCCCAACAGGATGCCCTGCACGACGGCATTCACCCAAGCCATTTAGTGATCCTTCTTGATGGAAGACATGCCGAAATAGGCGTCGGTTACCGCATCTCGATTCGCGGTAGCAGCATCGCCCGAGAGCGAGATGCGGCCCTCCAGCAGACAGGCGAAACGGTTGGCGACGGCCAGGGCCTGATTGACGTCCTGCTCCACCACCAACAACGTGGTGCCCTGTTCCATGATGATCGGTAGCGCGGCATAGACCTGCTTGACCACGATGGGTGCAAGACCGAGTGAGACCTCGTCGAGCAGCAACAGCCGCGGGTTCGACATAAGCGCTCGGCCGATGGCCAGCGCCTGCTGCTCGCCACCCGACAGGCGGGCTCCCGAGCGCTTCGCCAACGGCCGCAACAGCGGGAACGCTTCGTAGATGCGCTCCTTCGTCCAGGGTCCCTTTCGGCCGGAGTGGGCACCGATGATCAGGTTCTCATCCACGGACAACGACGGGAAGATACGACGGCCCTCAGGCACCAACGAGACGCCAAGTGCGAGGCGGGCATTAGGGGGCAGACCGACCAGCGACTTTCCGTCGAAACGGATGTCGCCGGCAGACGGTGGCAACACACCAGCGATGGTCTTCAGTAGCGTCGACTTCCCCGCGCCGTTGGCTCCGATGATGGATTCGGTGACGCTTTCTTCCACCGACAGGTTGATGCCGAACAGCGCTTGGAAGTCTCCGTAGCGAGCGTCGAGGCCTTCTATTTCAAGGAGGCTCATGCGTCACTTCCGAGGTACACAGATTTCACTTCGTTGGACGCCATGACCTCGTCGGGTTTTCCTTCGATGAGCTTGCGGCCGTAGTTGATGGCCAGCATGCGATTCACCACGCGCAGCAACGCGTGCACGATGTGTTCGATCCACACGATGGACACACCGCTGGCCCGTATGTCGTTGATGGTGTCGACTAACGAAAGCACTTCGGCTTCGGTGAGTCCACCGGCGATTTCGTCGAGCAGAAGCACCCGCGGTTTGGTGGCCAACGCCCGTGCGAGCTCTAGGCGCTTGCGTTCCAACAGAGTGAGACCGGAGCCAAGCGTGTTGGCTCGGTGCATCATGCCCGCCTGTTCGATGGCAGCGACGGCAACTTCGTTCCGGGCTGCTCCGGTCACCCGACCGCCAGCACCAAAGGTGGCGCCGACGAGCACGTTTTCGAACACGGTGAGGCCTTCGAACGGACGAGGAATCTGCGAGGTTCGCCCGATGCCGCGATGGCAACGGACGTGGGCCGACAACGACGTGATGTCGTTGCCTTCGAACGTGATGCGACCGGCGTCGGGCTTGATGTCTCCGGCGATCAGATTGAGCAGTGTTGTCTTTCCTGCGCCGTTCGGGCCGACGATGCCGAGGGCATCACCCTCATGCAGCTCGAACGACATATCTTCAGTGACCGAGAGCGCGCCGAATCGCTTCGACACGCTCTCGACCGTAAGTAGTGCCATTCCTACGCGAGTGGCTTGAGTTTGCCGCCGAGGGGAATGTTCTGCGCTTGCTTGTTTTCAACAATGACGAGCTCGAACTTGTTGGGTCCGGTGGACTTCTGCCACTGGCCGCCAACCAGCGGGGTGGGGCAGACGTTCTTCGGCAGTTCGGGTTGACCGAAGCTGATCGGCCCGACCATGGTGTCGAGCTTGGTGGCCGCAATGGCCTCCACGATCTTCTTCTTGTCGGTGGATCCTGCACGAGAAACGGCGTCGAGCGTGACTTCCATCAGCGCGTGGACGAAACCAACGAACTGCGTCCACTGCTTGCCGGTGGTCTTGGAGTATTCGTCACCGAGTGCTTTGGCCGTTGCTCCGTTGAGTGAGCTTTTGAACGGATGGCTTGGCGTCCACCACACCTCGGTGCAGATGCCGTCGCCGTCATCACCCAACGCCTCAACGGCCAGCGGGAAGAGCAGCGCTTTGGCCACGGTGACGATCTTTGGCTTGAGGCCCTGCTGCTTGGCCTGCTTCCAGAACGTGGCGAAGTCGGGCGGAATCGGAATACCGACGATGACGTCGGCGTCTTTGAACTGACCGATGATGGTGTTGAAGTCCGGCGACAACGTGGCGTAACGGCCACCGTCGATCACCTTGTAGCCATTGGCAACGGCGCCACCGGGGAAGCCCAGCTTGGCGTCGGAAAGCGCCAATCCGTCGGGGTCGTTCGGTGCGAACAGACCGACC
>JAYTKG010000284.1:0-2725 GCA_043730435.1 Acidimicrobiia bacterium
TGCCCGGCGCGACGGTGCGATCGATGACGGTGTCACGGCGACCAATGTCGCCCTGGCCACCATCCGGTTCTGCCGGCCCTTGGCCATCGGCCTCAATCCAGCAGACGAGCGCGCCATCGCCCATCAACAGCTCAACTGCTATCTCGACGGGCTGATGACTCGGTAGCGGAGGGTCGCCATTCCGCTTGGGAGTACGGCTCCAGAAACTCGGAACGTTGCTATAGGTCAAGGTCGAGAAGCGGGTGTCGGCTGCATGAGGGTTGGCACAGCCACATCGGGGGGTGGCAGCACCTTGCGTGGCTGTGGCTCGCGCGGCGCGATGCTGTAGTGGTGGAAATCATCAGCTTGAGCGACGCCCCGGGATACAACGACAATCAACTGATCGCCGAACCGCTCATCGAGGGTCTGCAGTCCAACGTCCGCATTATCAGACTGAGCCCGGGCCAGGCCCTCCCGCCGCACCGCCACGGCTCATCTGATCTCATGCTGTTCGCCGTGGAGGGCGAGGCGGTTCTCGAAACCGAAACTGGCACCGTCGCGTTCAGAGCAGGCTCACTTGCCTTCTACCGGGGCGATGAGGAGCTGCGCGTCTCCAACAAAGGTCTCACCGGTGTCACACTGCTGGCATTTCTCGCTCCGCCATTCCCACCGCGACCCGACGCATCGGCTGGCAGGACAACCGGGCAGAGCAGCACATGATGACTGCCCGTAGCAACGGGCCTACACACATGCCATCGGTCGATCGTTTCATCGTCCACTCCCCCAGCACCATCAATATTTGCGATGCCGTGGAGCACTCGTTCAACGATTTCGCGGCGAAAATTGTCCGTACTGCGTGGGCGAGTTCGTCGGGGGCGGCAAGCGACGCGAAGTGGCCGCCTCGGGCATGCTCGGTCCCGGAGACAATGCTCGTGTTGTCGCGCTGCGAACGGCGTCATCGACCGGAAGTCGTCGGCGAAGACGTCTACACCGATCGGTCCGTGGTTGACCCGTGCGGCGACGTTTTTCTCGGTGTAGTACCCGAGGGTGGCGCCGACCTGGGTGTTGGTCAACCATTGCAGAGTGATCTGGGCCAGGACTTGATCGCTGCTGCGGAGGTCCGTGTTGTTGCCGAAGTTCACGAACAGTTCGTTGTATGCCAACTGCCCCACCGGCGAGTCGCTGAGCGCCGCAGCGATGCTCAACGGGAGCTTGGCGTTGATGTCGGCGAAGCCGTTGACGGTCTGAAACCAGCCCGCGAACTCGAATCATTGCGAACGACCACGGCCGTCAACCGGGATGACCCCAATGAGGGTGTCACCGCGGACCATGTGGAGAACGTCGTAGCGGGCCACCGTCGGATCGCAATGCGGTGTGATCAGTTCCAGGCGATCACTGAGGCGAGGCATTGTGTCGTCGGCGGGCGTGGCGGTCATGCCGGGCTCGTCACCGAAGAACTAGAACGTCGACCCGGGTAGACCTACGGGCACCGGCGCTGACGCATCGGTGGCCATCGACGTGAGACCCGCAACAACGGTGATTCCAACACTAACCAGACGAGAATGATTTCGTTTCAGTCTGTCCCTATCACCGCAATGTATGCCAAACTAGACAAGATATTACAACAACTGCCAGCAAGCATCTTCAGTCAAGGACCTCGTTGTCCGAAATGGATGTGTTGTGTGGGGAGCCCAAATTACACTTGACTCTTCCCTTTTTGATGACGCAACGTTTGCCGGAACAGTATTCACTGATCCGGTAAATTGGCGAAGAGGGACAGTTTCAGATGAGGTTGGGCATGCATTCGCACTTACTCCTACCAATCAGGGATTCATTATGCGTCGAGACGCAGGTCGGTCGAAAACCTTAACGTTTCCGTACGATTTGGGCAGCTTCGATGTGCTCTACTACACACGATAAGGATGCAACGATGAAATGCATTGCCGGGCTAGCAACAGCTCTCCTATCGACTGTCGGTGTAGCGGCCTGCGGGGGAGTGTCATCACAGTCTCGGGTCGATTCGTCAACGTCTAGGTATAAGAATGGAGCCCGAACGGCTGTTCAATCCGTGACCCCATCGGAAGCTCCACGTTCGGCAACGTCGCTTGACTATGTCCACGAACACTCCGGTGCTCAGCGCTGCACCGGTGTCCACGACGAAGAATATTTCTCACCACCGCTCACCCTGCAAGCCGTTCTCAACTGGTCTGACTTCGCCGTAATCGGAGTAGTTGGCGGGCAGACACCGGCTCAACTCCACGCCATCCCAAATGTCCCCGGCACGCTCAACGACTTTGTCGTCGAAAAGGTACTGCGCACAAGGGGCCGTATCCCGGTGCCGAAACGTGTCCCTTGGTTCTCGTTCTCAGCGTTAGACCCAACATCAGGCACCTTCAAGTGCGCAGAACAAGACCCTGCGCCTGTTGTGGGGAAGCGCTACTTGGTGTTCTTCTATGAAGTCGGTGGCGACTTCTCAGCAGTGCGAGGTTCGGCTGCAACAGCAGCGTTGGCTATTGATGACAGTCAAACGCTCCACTCGATCGCCAGCACGTTGACTGATGGGAAGGCCACCCCGTTTGGCGCATCACGTGAACTGGATCTCATGACGCTGGACAGCGCAACGCAACTGCTAGTCGGCATGACACAAGGACCGGACCCACTTGCAGCAGTACGGGCTTCTACAAAGCCCCAACCGTCTCCGCCCATCACAGCAAAGGCTCCGGGAGCCATTCACAATCAGGCGAAT
>JAYTKG010000285.1:0-2232 GCA_043730435.1 Acidimicrobiia bacterium
GCGGCATCGACCTCGAGTTGGCTGTCGGGATGATGGTCGGCGAGGGGCCAGTCACGGATTGCATTGCGTAATGGACCCAATCCGTCCCGCCCGATCACCGAATGACGGTTCAGCGCGGCGACGATCGCCGCTCTCGTTGCTATCCCAGAGATGACAAGTCGGCCAAGTGTGTCGGCGACAGCGTCGGGATCTACGGCGCCAAGATCGAGCATCGTCCGCAGCGGATTCGTGCAGGCGATCCCGAGGCGACGGCTGCTCATCAGGTCGGCCCGGTCCCGGGGACGGTGGAGCACGACCCCCTCGCGCGGGGCGGGGGTGCCAGTTCGCCTCAACGTGAGGTCTACAGGCTCGTCGGCCTCGTTCCGCAGACCCCACATAAATGCGGCGGAGCGATGCGACGCCGTTGCTCCGCCCCGGACGCTGATCACGGCTGCCGCAATGCGCTGTTCTTGCGTCGATGGAAAATTGGGGAGCGCGGCAACGTTGTGATGGAGGCGGATGACGCTGCCATCTCGATGCCAAGCGCGCCAGGTGCAACGACCGATACCGAGGCGGTGGGCCGCTCGGTAGTCAATCAGACCGTGGTGAAGTTGGGCATAGGCGGCGAGATCGTGTGGAAGGTCGATGTGACTGGTGTGGTCTGGCACAGCCAAGTCGGCAAACACGGCTCACATTTTCGGCCCAGCTTCCTTCATGCCGAAGGAGATTTGCCTGATGGACTGCTCGTACTGGAGCAGTTGGGACGCGAATGTCAATAGTGCAATGCCAAGACCTAGCTGGCAGCAGGTTGCAGGAACTGCGCCTCAAGTTGGAGTTTGACCTCGTCACTCACCATGGGCACGCCGTAGCTCATGTTAAAGGCGCTGCGGCTGATGGTCGTTTGGGCGCTGAAACCGTAGTGCATGGATTGATCCATCGGAAACACCTGCGAACCGTTGTAGCTGGTGTTGAGAGTGACCGATTGGGTAACGCCTTTGATCGTGAGTTCGCCGTGGAGTGCATAGCCAGTTCCTGAATCCGCGATGGACGTAGACTGAAAGACCATTTGGGGGTAGTTGGCGATGTCGAAGAAGTCGGCACCGTACATGTGCTCGTCACGCATCTTGTTACCGCTATTGATTGAAGCCATCTCTCCTTCAAGCGTTACGGACGTGTCAACAAGGCTTTCGCCGACCGTGAGCGAACCGCTAAATCGGTCAAACGTTCCCCGGATGATGCTGATGCCAAGGTGGGTGACCGAAAAACCTAATTGGGTGTGCATCGTGTCGATGCCATAGGTGCCGGAAGGGATTGGAAGACTCATGTTCAACGTCCTAACGATTGTCCCGCCACGGTGGCAACGGCGCTTTAGAGGGAAGTCGCAAGCGGCTTTCGTTGCGCAGCATAGAGGCAAATGGTGACGCAGTCCACACCGGAATGGTGAACAGTCGGTCGATTTTGAAGCGGAAGGTGCCGGTCCGAGCAGCCCTGGCCCGGCACTATCTGGCAACATAAATATATGGCAACGCAGAACACGCCTATGAGCGCTTCTCGCATCTTCCATGTCAATTCGAACTGTCGGGATCTTGCCCGTTCGATCCTGTTCTACCGCGACATCCTCGGGTTCACTGCGACGTCGCATCCGGTCCCAGAACGGCCCCAGAACGGCGCTGCTCTCGGCCTCGACGAGGTCCTCTGGGACGGTTGGATCCTGCAGGGCGACCTTGGCTTTGGCGGGCTTTCCCTCGATTTGCTGGAGTGGAAGGTGCCTCTGCCCGGCGCCAACCCACCGCGTTCTGTGCACGAACCAGGCTTTCATCGTTTGTGCTTTTCGGTTCAAGACCTGAATGCAACTCTTGCTGCAGCCCGAGCCGCAGGGTGCATCGTGCTGTGCGAGCCGACACAGGGTGTGGACGACGACGGCATGGTTGCGGTCCGAGCGATTGTGGCTGATCCGGATGGCGTTCCCGTCGAACTGTGCGGAGGCGCCGATCGCCGTATCTCCCACGTCGTCGTTAACTGCCGAGATCTCGATCGTTCGATCGATTACTACCGTGATGTCCTCGGCCTCACCCATGCGACCACCCGCCCGGCCACGCCCTCAATGCTCACGTATGGATTGGACGGAGTCGCGATCACCCGTTCGGCGCGGTTCATTGACCGCGGCTCGGAGTTCGCCATCGAACTGGTGGAGTTCACCAAGCCGACGATGCCGCCGGTGCGTCACCGCCAGGCGAACGACATCGGGCTGTT
>JAYTKG010000286.1:0-1762 GCA_043730435.1 Acidimicrobiia bacterium
GTCAACGGATCGAGCACCTCGCCGCTCTTGTACGGCGGCACGTCGGAAACGTGATGGGCGTAGCGACCAGCCGAACCCTTGTAGGTCAGGTAGTAATCAAAGCTAAACAGAACGTCCTCGGCGGTCAACGGCATTCCGTCCTGCCAAGTCAGATCCGGCTTCAACTTCACAGTCCACGACGTAAAGTCCGCATTGGGTTCTGCACTCTCGGCCAGCCACGGATCTGGGTTGGTCTTTACCTGCGACCAAAACAGCGGATCGTAGACAAGGTTCAAAAAGTCGTGGGTGTTCGGCGTCGAACCGAACGTAATGGTGAACGGGGTGAGGTTGTTCTCCGCTCCGGGTATGGCAATGCGCAGCGACTTGGCACCGAGCACAGGTGCCGCAGCTTGCCTGGACACGGCTGCAAGCCCTCGCTCGGACGCGACGGCCGACACAAGGGTGCTCAGCACAGCAGTTGAGATGAGCAAGCGGAGAGCAACGCGACGGTTGTATCTACGGGACATGCTTGGGATCCTCCATATCGCACCGGGCCAGCGCGGCTCAGGGTGGCCGCAGATTAGGTGTGGCTAGGGGTGAGGTCAATAGATGCAATTTACACTGAGTCTCTCGGCCCACACTAATTTGACCAGTAGTAGATCGAGTCGGGAAACCCGCAGTGGGCAGGTAGAACTCGCAACTACGATGGGCCAGGGTGCAGGCTGGCCGCGAGTGACAGCAATGCGCGCGCGGCCGGACCGTCGGGGGCTACATCGAGCAGCGAAAGCCCGACTCGATCAGCGGCTGCCACGGCCTTATCTGCAGGCACCGCCACAATTTCGACACCTGGAAATGCCTCGCGGATCGTGGCTTCATCGGCAACTTCCATGAGTTGATTGGCGACCACCACAACTCGCCCTTGTCGACTGGCAACGGCCAATTCGACAGCGCGTCGACCGACCTCGATCGAGCGCGGCGTTGGTTCGACCACCACGAGCACTACGTCAAGTTGGGCGTGCCCGAGCCGCGTCAAGGTGCCAATACCGGCTTCAAGGTCGGCAACGATCACGCCACTCTGGGAATCAACAGATCCGAGCAACTGCTCGGGCGACAGTCCGCATCAAGGTCAACCAGGTTCTGGATTTTCAAGTCTGCTCACCACTGCGAGCCGAACCCCGTCAGGTCCATCAGTACCGAAACGGTCGAGCAACTCAATCCAACTGGGCGCATGCTTCTCCGTGCCATCATCTAGTCCTTGGCGCATCGCGAGCAGGCGCTCGGTCCCTTCATCACCGATTCCGAGCGAAATGCCCAGGTTAGGGTTCGTGTCGCAATCGAGCGCGACCACGCGAAGGCCGCCTCTAGCGAGGCCACGAGCGACGACGGCGGAGGTGGTGGTTTTACCCGAGCCACCTTTGCCCACAACAGCGATTTTCATACCGTGACCTCCTTGGCGCACATCAGATCGACGAATTCTGCCACAGCGCGAACATATGCCCCGTCGGGGTCGACGTCGAGCGGAGCCGCGCCGCGACGATCAGCAGCGGCGACATGGTCGTCGTAAAGCAGTCCGGCAACAACCTCGAGCCCGGTGAGTTCGGCGATGCGCGTGCAATCTCCAGCTTCAGACACGCGGTTTGCGACCACGACCAAACAGCGGGGCGCCCAGGGGGCGTCACGTAGTCGGGCGAGGCGACGGGCGGTCTGAATTGCTTTCATTGATGGATCGGCGACGACCACCACAACTTCGGCAAAACGCGCCCAACCAAAAAAGGGTTGGCGG
>JAYTKG010000287.1:0-14266 GCA_043730435.1 Acidimicrobiia bacterium
TCCAACCTCATCGTCGACAAGGACCGCTACATCGTGAACCTGCTTGTTGCCCGCACCGATGGTGGGCCGGCCGACACGATCACGTTCGTTGGTCGGCGCGGCTGAGGTCGTTGTCATGGGTGAATCGGGCGGAGCTCGTCGTCACGACATCGAGTGACACCTCCGGCTCCGACCCCCGGCGCTGTAAGGAGCAGCCTCATAGGGAACACCGGCGCTACACACGGCGCATGGCTTGGAGGGGTTGCAGCGGATCGGCGCGCTTGGCCACTCGTATGCGGGCGTCGACCGCAAGTACCGAAGATGGTGTGGCGATGACCGGGTTCAGATCGAGTTCGGCGACTTCAGGCACGGCAGCTATCAGCAGCCCGATGCGAGTGATGACATCGACTATCTCGTCGACCGGCAACGGCGGGTGCGACCGGTAGCCGGTCAGCTTGGGTGCCAGACGCAATGACAGGAGAATTTCGCTTGCCCGTGATTGTGTGATGGGTGCGACGCAGATCTGGCGGTCTTGCAGGATCTCGGCGTCGGTCCCTCCTGCACCTACCACCACGATCGGGACGCTCGTCGGCGCGTTGAGACCTCCCACCAGAACTTCGACCCCAGGAGATGCCTGCTTCTGCACCAGAATCGACGCCAGCCGAGTACCGAAGTGCTTGACCATGCCTGCTGCGATTATCCGGGCTTCGTCCGCGCTTTTGATGTCGATGGCGACGCCACCTTCGTCACTCTTATGCAGGATCGATTCGCCTACGACCTTGAGCACGACCGGGAAGCCGATCGAGGTGGCTGCACGTGCTACTTCATCGGCCGTTCGCGCGGTTTGGTAGGCGGGGATCGGCACGCCGATCATGCCGAGCAGTTCGAAGATGTCGCCGGGTTCCAGCCAGCCCTCGCGCAGCTGGGCCAGCTGGCTGACGAACCGGCGAACTTCAACCCAATTCACGTCGAGCGACGGCAGCGAATCCTCGCTCTGCTGAAGCCAGTCGTTACGATCCGCCGCACGCGCTAGTACCCGCACGGCCCGCTCGGGATACGGGTACTCGGGCAGGCGCAAGGCGGACTCCGTCGACTCCGATGGAATCAGCGTGAGCGTCGTTGGAACAGGTCGAATCGTGCGGCCGAGCGCGGAGCGGAGCGGCTCGGCAGCCCCAGCCTCGAGTGGCGTGATCACTATTGCGACCGCGTCGACCTCGCCTGATGCCGCGATCATGTCCACGACGTCGGCGAGTGCGTGGGGGCTGACGGTCGCAAGTAGGTCCACCGGATTGGCAGTCGACGCCGCTGTAGGGACTGTGCCGGCGATGGCCTCACGGAGACCGGTGGACAGCTCAGGATTCGACAAGCCATTCGCTTCGCACGCGTCGGCGGCAAGGATGAGCAAGCCACCAGCGTTACCGACCAGCGCCACCCGGCGACCGTGCGGGAGGCTCTGCAACTCGAAAAACGCAGCCAAGTCCAAGAGCTCCTCCAAGTTCTCGGCACGGGTGACGCCGGCGTGCTCGAACAATGCGTCTGCCGACGCGGCGGGAGCCGCGATGGCGGCGGTATGGGACTGGGCGCCTCGCGCTCCTGCAGCACTTCGGCCTCCTTTCAACACGACCACTGGCTTGATGCGCGCCACAGTGCGGGCGATGCGAGCGAAGCGGTCGGGCCGTCCGATGGACTCGAGGTAGAGGAGGATCACCCGTGTAGCCGGGTCGTCACCCCACGCGCAGAGCAGGTCGTTGCCGCTTACGTCGGCCTTGTTTCCCAACGAGACGAACGATGAGATACCAAGCCCTTGCCGGGCGACCTCGTTCAGGAGCGCGAGGCCGAGACCGCCGGACTGTGAAGCGAACGCGACGGATCCGGGCCGAGGGTGCACGGCCGCGAACGTGGCGTTCAGCCCGACTCCGGTTGCGATCACACCGAGGCCGTTCGGGCCGATCATGCGCATGCCGTAACGGCGGATCACCGCGACGAGTTGTCGTTGTAGCTCGACGCCCTCTAGCCCATTTTCGGCAAACCCGGCCGTCACCACGACCAGCACACGTACGCCCGCCTTTCCGCATTCCTCGGCAACCTCGACAACTGCGCTGGCCGGGACCGCGATGATCGCCACGTCGACCTTTCCGGGGACAGCTGCAATTGTGGCCACGGTCGGAATTCCGGCAATTTCCGATGCGGTCGGGTGGACCGGATGCAGCATGCCGGTGAACGAGGCTGCGACGTTGTTCAACAGTTCGAAACCGGCGCCCGAACCCGAACTGCTGGCCCCGATGACAGCCACGACTTCAGCGTGCAGCAGCGGGTCAAGCGACGTACTGGTAGCGGTCCACTCCCGTGAATGGGCCCGCTCCTCCAACAGCGATTCAGCCGTCAGATCAAGCTCCGCACGCGTTTGGCCGCCCTCAGACCAGATGCGAGTCGTGAGGCCGACCGACTCGAAAACCGTACGCATGGCGTCGTTGTCAGGCTCCATGACCGCCGTCAAACGGCTGAATCCGGCGGCAAGCGCGATGACGGCAAGGTCTTCGAGGAGCAGCGTTCCGATACCGAGGTGCTGGAACGTGGGATCGACATCAAAGCGGACTTCTGCGTCGCCGTGTTCGTCGCGCGCATAGTGGGCGCGAGCCACAATCTCCTGCCCGTGCTCGGCCAGCAGGTCCAGACGCTGCGACGGATCCGCCCCTTCGGTCTGTGGCCGAACCGTGATGGCGCGGCCATCCAACAGCAGAACATCCCGACCAAACGCAGCCAACTCAAGAGTCACGGCGCCCCTTCCTCGTCATTTCCGGAGCCTTCAGAACGACGATGACGGGCGCTCGTCGCGAACGCCAGGGTCCTTGGTCCCGCCAGAGGTACTGTTTGGTAACAGCTGCAGTCGGGGTGAGGGTATGGGGATGGATCCAGCAATATCGGTTTGTGGCTTGTGGAAGGTTTACGGACCCCACGCCAAGCAGATCGTCGCGTCTGCCGACGCCGACCTGCCCCGTGCCGAATTGGAAGCCAAGACCGGCTGTGTGGTCGCCATGCGCGACATCACCATGGACGTGAAGCCGGGAGAGACGTTCGTCGTCATGGGCCTGTCCGGCAGCGGAAAGTCCACCCTGGTCCGCTGTCTCACCCGTTTGATCGAACCCACTGTTGGCACGGTGAACATTGGCGGCATCGACGTGACCAACGCGTCTACCGAGCAACTGCTGGACGTGCGCCGCACCAAGGTCAGCATGGTGTTTCAGCACTTCGGCCTTCTGCCGCATCGCAGCCTGATCGACAACATTGCCTTCGGCCTTGAAGTGCGCGGCATCGGCAAGATCGAGCGCAGGGCCAAAGCCGAAGAGATCCTCGAGTTAGTCGGCCTTAAGGGCCTTGGCGCTCGCAAGCCCGATCAGCTCAGCGGCGGTATGCAACAGCGGGTCGGTCTGGCCCGAGCGTTGGCTACGGACCCGGACATTTTGTTGTTCGACGAGCCGTTCTCGGCCCTTGATCCGCTCATCCGTCGGGACATGCAAGATGAGGTCATGCGGCTGCAGCATGAGGTGAACAAGACCATGGTGTTCATCACGCACGACCTCTCGGAAGCTCTTCGGCTGGGTGACCGCATCGCCATCATGCGTGATGGCCAATTTGTGCAGGTCGGCACTCCGCAGGAAGTGGTGTCTGCGCCCGCCGATGACTACGTGCGGAACTTCGTGCGCGACGTTCCCAAGTCACATGTCGTTCCGGTCGAGTCGATCATGTCGCCGCCGCATGACGGGTCCTACGGCGCGTCCGTTCCGGTCGGAACGAAGGTGCGTGACGTTGTTCGTCACCTGGCCGGAAGTGAACTTCCCCTACGAATCGTCGACGCTGCCGGGTTGACTGTGGGCTCGGTTGATCGTGTTGCCGTGCTTACCGTTATTGCTGGCGAAGATTTGGTGACCGCGTAGCCATGGCCGTCGCTCTCGCACCATCTTCAGCGGTCCCTACTCAGGCAAAACGTTACGTCGTACCTATCGTTCTGCTCGTTGGGCTTGGTCTTGTTGCCGTGCTCACCGGCGGCAAAGCAAAGTTCGCCGACGTGCCCACCTGGCTCGACGCCCACGTAAAACCCCGCACCGACACCATCTACAAATGGGTCGTACTCAACAACCAGAAACACTGGATCTTCACTCGCTTCTTCGATCCCATTTCCACTCTGCTCAAAGCCGTGAACGATGCCGTCTTCTGGGTGCTGAAATCTCTTCGCTGGCCGGGTTTGTTGGCTCTCACAGGTTTGGCCGGTTTTAAAACTGGCAGGCGCAGAGCCGCTACCGCTGGTGTCGTAGCACTGGCGGCGTGCGGCGTGTTGGGCTTCTGGGATGAAACAGTTGTAAGTCTTTCGTTGATGATCGTAGCCGTGGCTGTTTCATTGCTCATTGGCGTACCACTTGGCATCTGGGCCGGGCTCAACGACCGCGTGAACCGCACACTTTGCACCGTCCTCGATACGGCCCAGGTGATGCCCGCGTACGTGTATCTCCTCCCTATCGTTGTGCTATTCGGTATCGGCAATGCAGGTGCTGTCGTTGCTACGGTCATCTTCGCCGTGGCACCAGCCGTGCGACTGACCAGTCTCGGATTGCGCGGCGTGCCCGTTGTCGCCAACGAAGTTGGTACCTCGTACGGCTGCACGCGCCGCCAACTGCTCGCCAAGGTGCAGCTGCCCATGGCTCGTCGAGCAATGCTGCTTGGTCTGAACCAGGTCATCATGATGGCCTTCGGCATCTTGGTTATCGCGGCGCTGATCGGTGCAGGCGGTCTCGGTCAGGCAGTGCTCGCTGGCCTCCAGAAGAATGACGTCGGCCGCACCTTTGCGCCCGGTCTCGCCATGGTCTTTGCCGCTATCGCTCTCGATCGAATTACCACCGGTCAACGACGTGCTGCGAAAGCAAACACACTGACATCGCAGCTGAACGACCTGTTGCCGAACCGTCGCGCTCAGATGGGTGCGGCGCTCGTCGGCATTGTGCTCGTGGCGATCGTGGCCAAACTCGCCGGAGCGAACACATTCCCCGAAGCCTTGCAACTGAACATCACCAAACCGATCAACTCGATGGTGACGTGGATCAATGGTCACGTTCGCAAAGGAGTCCCTGTTGTCGGCGGCACCACGCGATTGAACGAAGTGTTAGTACGGGAGGTCCTCACGCCTCTGCGATCGGCCTTTCAGTACCTCGCGTGGTGGTTTGCGGTCCTGGTGGTTGGACTGATTGGTTGGTTCAGCGGCGGTCGTCGGCTCGGCTTGCTCTGCTCGGGTTGTATGGTTGGTATTGCTGCTCTGCGCACCTGGGACCTGGCGATGGACACCTTGAGCCAAGTACTTCTCGCCGTCCTGATCAGCATCCTCCTGGCGGTTCCGATCGGTATCTTGGCCGGCCGGTCGGACCGGTTCGAGCGCTCCATTCGCCCGCTCCTCGACGCAGCGCAGGTCATGCCTGCGTTCGTTTATCTCGTGCCCGTTATCTTCCTCTTCGAACCGGGGCGCCTTGCCGGCGTGGTTGCGTCGGTTATCTACGCACTCCCGCCTTGCATCCGTCTTACCAGTCTGGGTCTTCGTGAGGTGTCGGCCTCGGTGCGCGAGGCGGCAGTTTCCTTCGGGGCTACGCCACGCCAGGAGCTCTTGAAGGTGCAACTTCCGCTGGCCCTGCGAGCCGTGATGCTCGGTATCAACCAGACCATCTTGATGGTGCTTTCGATGGTCATCGTTGCAGCTCTTGCCGGAGCTGGCGCGCTCGGCCTGGAGACTCTGTACGGGCTGACGAAGAAGGAGATTGGCCGCGGATTGGCCGGGGGTGTGAGTATCGTGTTGTTAGCGATCGTTCTTGATCGGCTTACGCAAGCGTGGGGATCTCGGACAGCGGGTCAGAGTCAGGCTTCGTCGTAGGTACTGCCGCCAAACAAGTGTTCACAAAGCTAGGGGAAGAGATATGAAGCAGTCATCAAAGAAGGCAACACGGCTTGCTATAGCGACCGCACTGGTTGCCGGTCTTGCTGCGTGCGGAAGCAGCAGCGGGAGCGGAACGAGTACGAAGGGTGCGCCCATCACGCTGGCCGTCAACCCGTGGACTGGTTCGGCGGTTAACGCCAACGTAGCCAAAGTCGTGCTTGAGTCCAAGCTCGGTACGACTGCCACGCTGACCGACATCGACGAAAACGCCACATGGGTCGGCATGGACAAGGGTGACATTGACGCCGTGCTAGAGCAGTGGCCGTCTGGTCACGGTCCCGACATGAAGACCTACATCGATGAAAAGAAGACGGTCGTCAATCTCGGCAAGCTCGGCCCTGAAGCCAAGATCGGCTGGTACGTCAACGCTGCGGCGCTCGCCGCTGACCCGAAAGTTGCCACCTGGGAGGGCTTCAAGGATGCCGCCACGGCCGGCAAGTTCGCCACGCCTGAGACGGGTGACCAGGGCCGTTTCCTCATGGGAGACCCAAGCTATGTCACCTTCGATGAGCAGATCATCACCAACCTCAAACTGCCGCTGAAGTACACAGTTGCAGGTTCCGAGGCGGCGCTCATCACTGCCATCAAGCAGGCCGAGACCGACACTAAGCCGATCCTGTTGCAGTTCTGGCAGCCGCATTGGTTGCAGTCGAAGGTGAAGCTCACCGAAGTGAAGCTGCCCGCAGTTACTCCCGCGTGCCTTGCGTCTGCTGATGCCAAAGATGGCAAGTACGCCTGTGACTACGCTCCGGATCCCATCTTCAAGGCTGCATCGGTGAAGCTGGAAAAGAAGAACGCCAAAGCACTGGCTTTCCTCAAAAAGTTCACGCTCACCACTGACCAGCAGAACGAAGTGGCCGCCATGATCGACGGCGATGGCATGAAGGCTGACGCCGCTGCCAAGAAGTGGGTAGACGCCAACGCCAAGATTGTTGACGGCTGGCTCGCCAAGTAATCATTCACACTGAAGCGGCCGTCTGGGCGACCTGGCGGCCGCTTCTTCGCGTCCGGCCTTGGGCGCGCTACGTTCATTAACATGGACACTCCGGCAACGCTCCGCACGGTTGATTCAATCTCTGTCATCACCATGGATGACGGCAAGGCCAACGCGCTTTCCCCGACCATGTTTGGTGCGCTGAGCGACTGCCTCGATCAGGCCGAAGCGGCTGGCGGACCGGTCGTGCTGGTCGGTCGGGCTGGCCGCTTTTCGGGAGGCTTTGACCTCAAGGTGTTGGGCGGTGGGGGAGAGGAGGCGAAGGCTCTCTTGCGCGCCGGTTTCGAACTCTCGCACCGGCTGTTGTCCTTCCCGACGCCTGTGGTAATCGGTTGCACCGGCCATGCCATTGCGATGGGCGTGTTTGTGTTGCTGTCGGGCGACTATCGCGTCGGCGCCAGCGGCCCGTTCAAGCTCGCCGCCACCGAAACCGCTCTCGGTATGACCATGCCGTACGCCGCAATTGAGATTTGCAAGCAACGGCTGACCCCGGCCGAATACAGCCGGGCCATTCTGCTCTCACAGTCCTACACACCGGAGCAAGCGGTCGTCGCCGGCATCCTTGACGCGATCGTTCCCGCCGAGGACGTGGAGTCGTCGGCTATCGAAGTCGCAACCCAACTCGCCACGCTCAACATGCGTGCCCACGCTGCGTCCAAGATGCGCATCCGAGGCGAATCACTCGCCGCCATCAAAGCCGCCATCAACCAAGACGCCGAAGAGTTCCGCATCGCGCGCTAGTCGTAGGCGCATTCGCGCGATGGCGACGATTCATTCGCGCGATCGACCCAAAATGGGCGCTCAGGGTGTGCGGAAGAGGCGTAATGCGCGAATGAATGGGCGCCATCGCGCGAATGGCGGTGAGCGGCGATTCCGACGGCAGGTCTTCCGGGCTACGCCGCTGATCCCACTTCCGCAAGCCGATGGTATCGTAGCAATATGAGTGGTACGTACGTGGTGACGATGGGTGATCGTGGTCGTTTGGTGGTTCCGATCGAGCTGCGGGAGCACGCCGGGCTGGTTGAGGGTCGCCAGCTTGTGATGCTCGAGGCCTCGGGCGGGGTGGTGTTACTCACTCGTGAGCAGGCGAAGGAACGTGTGCGTGCCGATTTGGCGGGGCTTGAACTGGTGGGCGAGCTTTTGGCTGAGCGGCGACAACAGGCCGCCAAAGACGACGCTGCATGAACGTGTTTGATGCCTCGGCCATCCTCGCGTTCTTGCAGGGCGAAGAAGGCGCTGATGTCGTTGAGACTGCGCTTGAGGAAGGTGGAATGTGCGGTGCCGCCAATTGGTCAGAGGTGGCGCAGAAGATACTGAGCAAAGGCAAAGACTGGTCGTTGGTGAAGGGCTTGCTCAGTACGTTCGAGCTCTCGATTGAGCCGGTGACAGTGACCGATGCGGAGTGGGCCGCCAAACGGTGGCGGACGAGTGAGGCGCTGTCCCTCGGTGATCGGCTCTGTCTTGCGCTCGGTCACCGAAAGGAGGCGATCGTGTGGACGGCCGACCAAGAGTGGGGTGACCAGGCTCTGGTCAGGCAGATTCGGTAGATCGGTTTCGTCGATGACGGAGGACGGACACGGCGACGGAAAGCGCGGCGGCTAGGGCGGTGATGCGGCGGCTGAGCTGATTGGCCTTCGCTATGTCGACCAGTGCGGGGGAGTGGCCGGTTGGGTGCAGGACGACGCGGTGTTCGATGGTGTCGCCGTAGCGATTTGTACCGCCAAGTTTGAGGTCGAGCGCGACGGCGAAGGCGGCTTCGGATACTCCGGAGTTCGGTGACGGATGCTCTGGCGCATACTTGCGAACGGCATCCGCGATCTCTCGACGTCGCCCGGGAGTGACGAGCGCGACGAGCAGCGCAGTGAGGCGGGCGGGGAGCCAGGCCGCGAGGTCGTCGAGGCGGGCGGAGGCCCAGCCGTAGTTTTCGTAGCGGTCGTTGTGATGGCCAACCATGGCGTCCATGGTGTTGATAGCTCGGTGAGCGAGGACGGCGGGAGCGCCGCCGATAACACCCCAGAAGGCGCTGCAGATTGCAGCATCGACAGTGTTCTCTGCGACCGATTCGGTTGTGGCGCGGGCGATCTCGGAAGCGTCGAGTAGGCTCGGGTCTCGGCCCACGAGACTCGGTAGCAATCGGCGAGCCTCGTCGAGGTCACTTGCTGCTCCGATCCGTCCGGCCACGTCGCGTAACATCTGTCCGCCGGTGGCGACCGAGACGGCTACGAATGTGGCCGTAGGTCGGCCGACAGCTCGACGAAGAGCGAAACCAGCGGCCAGGCCGAGCGCGGTTCCGGCGAGCGCGTGGGCGACACCTGCTGCCCGCGTGCCTCGATAGAAGCGGTTTTCGTAGCCGAGCATGGTGGTGCCGAACCATGCCACTGGATGAAGGCGGTTTGGCGGTTCGGGCAGGAACTCATCGGCAAGGAGGCCGAGTGCGACGGCGACGCTCACTGGGCTCCGGCGATTGAGCTGAGGACGCGCTCAACCTCGTGAGGTTTGGGAAGCGCGATGCGAACGGTGGTTGGCATGCCGAAGCTGCTGCAGTCACGAATCACGATGCCCCCCTTCGCGAGGGGCATTCGCAGATGGGCTGCGTCGTGGACGAGCACCCAGTTCGCGGTTGACAGGTTTACGTGCAAGCCGAGACGCTCCAACTCAGTCGTGAAGCTTGTTCGGAGTGACGCTATCGAAATCGCCCACCCGGGCAGATCGGTAACAGCGAGAAAGTCAGACATTGCAGCGAGGGCCAGCCCGTTCACGCTCCATCGGGGTTGAAGCGCTTGGATGACCTCGGCACTTTGGACGTCGGGTGCGATCACGTAGCCGAGGCGCAAACCGGGGCAACTCCACAGCTTGGTGAGTGAGCCAAGTCGCCAGCTGGTGTCGTCGCCACGAGTCCACATCCCGGTAGCAAGAGGATAGAAGGCCTCGTCCCACACCTCGGCGTATTCGTCGGGTCCGGCGAGGGTGCCGAGCGGGCTAGCTGGGTTTGATCGCCACCGTCCGGCATGCTGATCAACCGTGGTGAGGTGGCGGCGGTAGAGCGAGAAATCTGGCTCGACCACCGAGCCTTTGCCGAGATGGGCTGCGACGAGGGCGATGGCTTCGGCGCCGCCGTTGGTGAGAACCAGCCGCTCACGGGGAACGGCAATTGCGTCTGCGAGTGCGGCGGTTGCGGCGGTTGCATCGGGATAGTCGTGCAGCGCAGAAAGATGCCGGCCGATGATCTCGGTTGGGTCGGGGGCGAACGGGTTCAAGCTGGCCGAGAGATCGATGACGTCTGTCGGGTCGAGGCCAAGCTGTTGGGCGACGCGCCGAGCATCGCCACCGTGCGGTCCGGGGTTGATCGCGTTCATGGTTGTCTTGCGACCCGGCCTGCCTCACGACGAATGGTAAGGGCGTTCAACACCAGGCTGGTCGCCATGCAAGCACCGACACCCTCACCTGCACGAAGCCGCAGATCGAGAAGTGGCTCAAGCCCAAGCCGATTGAGGACCAGCGCATGTGCCCGTTCACGGCTGCGTTGTCCGGCTATCAGATGCTGCGCAACCGCGGGTTCAATGACCACCGCGCACAGGGCTACGACACCCGTGGCAAAGCCGTCGAGCACGATTGCTTTGCCCGATTCGGCCGCACCGAGGACGAGACCGACGAGGTAAGCGAACTCTGGTCCGCCGAGGCTGGCGAGTAGTACGACAGGATCGTGAAGGAGATCACCGTGTTCGGCTCGTGCTCGACGTACCGCGCCATCGACCACCTCACGTTTGCGCGCGAGCATCGCCGAGTCTGATCCGGAGCCGAGACCAACAACGTCTTGACTGGTCGCGTTCAAGAGCACGGCAGCGAGTGCACTGGCAACGGTGGTGTTTCCGATGCCGATCTCGCCGACGGCCACGATGCCACCGGCAGCAACGCCTCCTGCTCGACCCTCTGTGATAAGGCGGTGAACCTCATCGAGTGAGAGGGCATCGGAAGTGAGTAGATCACCAACACTGCAACCAGCATCGACGATGATCGTCTCCAATCCGGCGGACCGGGCGGCAACGACACCGACCGCTTGGCCGGCGCGGGCTGCAGCGAGCACGTCGGCGGTGACGTGACGACCGAATGCGCTCACGCCAAGGTCGGCAACGGGATGATCGCCAGCGACAAGGACGAGTGAACCCGACGTCGTATCACCGTGGCCGAGCGCGACAACCCGATCAACGGCGCGGTCGAGCAGACCGAGCGAACCGAGTGGCGTAAGGAGTGAATCGTTGTCATCCCGAGCATCTACGACGGATACCGGCAGCGGTGCCCGGAGGCGGGATACGGGCGCAGTCGGGGCATTATTGGACCAGTGTTCGTGAATCACCACGTCGGAAAGCGGCAACCGCTCCGACCAGCCCCAGCGTTCGAGACCAGGCTCGGGCGGTCGCTCGTCGGGCCAACCAAGACACAACCAGCCAAGGCTCTCAACGCCCTCGGGTAGACCAATGAGTGCGGCGAGATCGGTGGGTTTGAAGAGCGTGACCCACCCGAGGCCAAGGCCTTCGGCACGCGCGGCCAGCCATAGGTTTTGGATCGCGCAGGCACACGACCACATATCGGCATCATCGAAGGTATTACGGCCCAACACGCCAGCGCCGGGGGTGCGTCGGTCGCAGCAGACCACGATGCCGACGGGTGCTTCACGGATTCCTTCTAGCTGGAGGTCGAGCAGGTGGCGGGCGGCGTCGGGTTCGAGTTTCGCTGCCTGCGCCAGTCGTTCTTGATCGGCTAACAACGCAGCTCGCTCACGCGTCTCCGGTCTAGTGACTACGACGAAACGCCACGGTTGCGATTGTCCTACTGACGGTGCGTTGTGGCCTGCAGCGAGGACGCGCTCCAGCAGCCTCGGGTCGAGTAGGTCGGGTCGGTAGCGGCGAATATCACGCCGAGCTCTGGCGATGTCGTAGAACGCTTGGCGGTCCTCGGGAGGGAAGGCCCAGCCGTTGGGCGCCGCGGCACGATCGGCGGCCGACGTGGCGTCACCGATCAGCGGAACCGGGCGCGGCCACGTGGTCAATGGCTGTGCCCGTGCGCGTGATCGTGGGCGTGGTCATGAGCGGCATGCGAATGGCCGCCGGTGCGATGTTCGAGCGCCAAGTGCGAATGACCGACACCGATCGGTTGTCTGACGCGGTCTTCTTCGCCAGGGAATGGCAGACGGTAGGCGCAGGTGTCGCAGCTCATGATGACCTTGCCCTCGTTGGCCTCCCGGTAGCGCTCAAGGATGATGGGGACGAGGCGCGGGTCTGGCCCGAAGTAACCGGCATCGATGATCTCGACACCTCTCTCGGCCGCGAATGCCCGCTCGTCGGCCAGGATGCGCTGCACCAGTTTCCCGTTGCAGATGAACCACGAGAACACCGTGAGTTTGGTGGCTCCCAAGCGAGCGCACATATCGAGGGCTTCTGGCACCCGGGGGCCAGTAACGCCGGAGAAACCGGTGATGACGAACGGCGCCTTTTCGAACTCGGCCACCAATCGGGATGCGCGGCAGGCCTCACCATTGGCATCCGGATCGGAGGTGCCACGGGCAATGACGAGGAGCGGATTTCCACTTCCGCCAACGGCTGCGATGTTGTCGTGAGCAATGGCACAAAGGGCATGATCCACGCCGAAGGGACGCCCGTACACAATCGGCATGCTCGGATAGTTAATGCGGCCTTCAACGACCACCGCAGGTACGTCACTCTTGGAGTGTCCGGCGGCTAGCAACATCATCGGCAGAATGGTGATGCGCTTCACGCCACGCGCAACAAGGCGATCAAGGGCGACGCCTGCAGGCGGGTCACTCATTTCGAGATAGCCGACTTCCACGGCAAGGTCGGGTCGCGCCGCGCTGACATGACGGCCGATGGCGGCCATTTCGCTTCCACTCACGTGACAGTACGAGCCGTGGCCCACCAGCAAGAGACCGTCGGTTGCTTCTGTCGGACCAAGCGTGGGGTAGTGGCCGGGCCGCGTGATCTGCAGCAGGGGAAGTGATGGGACGTACATGGTTAACGACCTTCGGTGCGGGAAGCGAGGTGGGTGCGAACGACATCTTCAATCCGAGCAGCGCCGAGGTGATCGATGTGCAGGTAGGTGGCGCCCATGGTTTGGGCAAGTTCAGCGGCTAAGCCAAGGCGGGGCGTGCCTGTCTCTGCGTCGATGACGACGGCATCCACGGCCCGTCGAGCGATTTCGGAAGCGACGGTTTGTGCTGCGTCAAGCGGGTCCTGGCTATCGGAGGCGTAGGTCGCTCGGCCGTCGGTCAGCAGGATGAGGAGGGGTGCCCGACCCGGGTCGTTGCCGGGTGCTGTGGCCATTTTCACTGCGACGCTCAATCCATCCGCAAGGGGAGTGGTACCGCCGATGGGCAGATCAACCAGGCGGGTACGAGCAATCTCACCACTGGCCGTTGGTTGCAGCACGACCTCGGCCCGTTCGCCGCGCATCGAGATGAGCGCAACCCGGTCACGACGTTGGTAGGCATCGGTGAGCAGACCGAGCACGGCACCCTTGGCCGCCTCAATGCGATCGGTAGCACCCATGGAGCCGGATGTATCGACCACAAAGATGAGCAGGTTGCCAGCCTTCGTCTCCCGACGCGCCTGGCGAATGTCATTAGCGTGGAGCAGTGTTGTACCGGTGGTCCCGGTCTCCGCTCGGCGGGTGGCGACGGCCACTGCGGTGGCGGTGACGGCAAGATCGGTCACAACAGTGCCGACCGGTTCAGTACCCGTGATGCGCCCCCGGAGCCCCACCATGGGTGACCGGCGACCTGAGGCGGGACTCGTGGGATGGACCGTTGTGGAAAGCGTTGGCGGTGCCAGCGCCGCACCGGCCGGACGCTCGACGCTTTGGCCACCGGACTGTGCTTCGGGAGTACCCCCGGTACCGTCAGTCGGTTCGCCGGGTGGGTCGTCGCTGAGTGTTTCGTTGAGCGCGTCATTGATCTCGTCGTTGCTCATGGTGGGTGCGTCGAACGGTCCACGATGACGGCGATGGGCGAGCACGAGGTGGGCAACAGCTCGCAAGTCATCCGTGGTAGCGACGCTGCGACCTTCCCAGCCGGCGAACGCGGCGGCGGCACGGCAAAGCACAATGTCGGCGCGCAGCCCTTCGGCGCCAACGGCTACGGCGAGGGTGCTGGCCGCCAACACCACATCGTCGGGAACTTCGGCCGACCGGGTGTCGGCGAGGCGTTCTCGAAGATGCCGATCAGCGGCGCCATCGGCCGCGCTGGTGCCGTGGCTGTCGTGGGTGAGTCGTCGTCTCACTGCGTCGGCTCGTTCGGCCGGGTCGATTGA
>JAYTKG010000288.1:0-7880 GCA_043730435.1 Acidimicrobiia bacterium
ATCCTGCTATGAGGGTAACGAGACCTGGCTGAACAGCATGGGCTACAGCGCCGGTGACGTCTGGGGTTGCGTCGGCCTGTGGTACTCAGGCAGCTGGCACACGGCCCAAGGGGAAAACTACGTCGGGCGGGTCAAGGGCTTCATCAGCGAGCGCGTCTGGGGGCAGCAGCGCTTTCTCACACCGTAAGGCAGCGCCCTCGTTGTACTCGGCCGCAAGGTTCATGACGCGTCATGAACCTTGCGGACAGGGTCGCGTTCCCACTCCACAACATGGAAGTCCTTGGACGGCCTCAAAGGAGCCTCCCCGATCCCGTGGCCCAGCAGTCCCCGGCGAAACCGAGTCTTGGGTAGAGCCATCATGCGGCCATGTGAGCAACCGGTGCGAGGTGGGCGGCACGTACGAAAAGTCGCAAAGAAGCGGAACCAAAACTAAAGCGGTAAAGAGAAAGCCGGCAACGCAAGGACCAATCGGGTAAGCGGACGCGCTTGCGGACGCGTCGGAACCTAACGGCCGAGCGACTATACGAAGGTCGGGCCGTCGAAACGATTGCGCGTGGCGAATGCGGCGACGGGTTTGCGAGCGAGCTTGGTCGGCTGCTTGACCGGGTGGCCGAGCATGATCGTGGCCGCGAGCGCGTGCTCGGCTGGCAGGCCGAGGAGCGGCGCTGCTGCTGGCTCCACCCGGCTGAGGAAGGTGGTGAGCACGCCACCCAACCCGTGTGCCCGAGCGGCGAGCAGGATCGACCAGCAGAACGGATAGATCGATGCGCCTCCCACGATGGCCGGTCGATCGAGGTCCTTGTCCATGGCAGAGATGAGTGACTGGTCGACGGCGATCGCGAGCACGACAGGCACCGTTGCCAAGTTGTCGGTGAGCGGGTTGGGCACATGGCGCGGATGACTCGGTGGCCTGTCGTTGTCGATGGCGTTGAACGCCGCCCGTGTCGAGCCGCCGAGGGCCAGGTAGTCATTCCACACCGGCTGCATCAGGGTGGCCATTTCAAGTCGGATGGCGCGGTCGTCGACGACCGCAACCTTCCAGCCCTGGCGATTCCCGCCGCTGGGCGCAAACCGCGCGGTGTCGAGAATTGCCGTCACCGTCTCGTCCGATACTGGTTGGTCGGTGAAGGAGCGAACGGCACCGGTTGTTCGCAGTGCCTCGATGAGTTCCATGGCGAGACACTACGTTCCAGTCACATCAGATTTCACCAGGTGCAATCTGACGTGACTGAACGAATGTCAGCTATCGCTATCGCTCAGTTTTGGCAGCCTGCTTGGCGCGGATGATGTTGAGGGCGCTACCGGCGTGGAACCAGTCGATTTGTTCGGGGCTGAAGGTCTGGGTGCACTGGAAGTCGATGACCCGTCCGTCGGCTTTCACGATTTGGCAGTGCACGGGTGTATCGGGCGCAAGCGAAGCCAGGCCGAGCACATTGATGCGATCGGTCTCTTCAATCTGGTCATACGTGGCCGGGTCGGTGAACGTAAGTGGTAGTACGCCGTGCTTCTTCAGGTTCGCCTCGGCGATGCGAGCGAAGCTGCGCACCATGATGACCTTCCCGCCACGGAAACGAGGCTCCATGGCGGCGTGCTCACGGGATGATCCTTCGCCATAGTTCTTGTCACCAATGGCAACCCACGAGATGCCAGCTTCTGAGTAGCGCTTGGCGATGTCGGGGAACGAGCGACGCTCGCCATCGGTTACATCTAGGCCGACACCAACGGCGTCGTCGTAGGCGTTGACCGCACCCAGGAACAAGTTGCCCGAGATGTTCTCAAGGTGACCTCGGTAGGTCAGCCACTTGCCAGCAGCCGAGATGTGGTCAGTGGTGCACTTGCCCTTGGCCTTCATCAAGATGGGCAGGCCCATATAGTCCTTGCCGTCCCACGGCGTGAAGGGCTCGAGCAGCTGCAGTCGATCGCTGGTGGGGGAGACGACAACGCTCACGCCGGAGGAATCGGCGGGCGGCACCACAAAGGTATCGACACCAGCGTCGTAACCCTTGGCCGGAAGCACTTCGCCGACCGGCGGATCAAGGCGAACCTGATCGCCCGCGTCGTTGGTGAGTGTGTCGGTGGTGGGGTCGAAATCGAGCTGACCGGACAACGCGAGTGCAATGACGGTGTCGGGCGAAGTGACGAATGACAGTGTGTTGGCGCTGCCGTCGTTGCGCTTCGGAAAGTTGCGATTGAAACTATTTACGATGGTGTTGGGGTGGCCGGTGACCGATGCCGGACGGTCCCATTGACCGATACACGGCCCGCATGCATTGGCCAGCACCGTGGCACCGATGGCTTCGAGATCGGCCATCAAACCGTCGCGCTCGATGGTGGCTCGAATCTGCTCTGACCCTGGTGAAATGAGTAGTTCACACTGGGCCTTCAGGCCCTTGGCCGCAGCCTGGCGAGCGATGGACGCGGCGCGAGTGATGTCCTCGTACGAAGAGTTGGTGCACGACCCGATGAGCGCAGCGGAAATGGAAAGCGGCCAGCCTTCCTTGCGGGCCTCAGCGCCAACAGCAGCGCCGACGCGGTTGGCTCGGTCGGGGGAGTGCGGGCCGTTGATGAGCGGCTTCAGCGTGTCGAGATCGATCTCGATGAGCTGGTCGTACGAAGCTCCCTCGTCGGGACGAAGATCGATGGCAACCGCATTCGCTGCGTCTGCAATGGCTTCACGGCCGGTGGCCTTCAGATATGCCGCCATGTTGTCGTCGTAAGCGAACACCGAACAGGTTGCGCCGATCTCGGCACCCATGTTGCACACGGTGGCCTTACCCGTCGCCGAAATAGTGTCGGCACCCGGCCCGAAGTACTCAACGATAGCGCCGGTGCCACCTTCCACCGTAAGCACGCGGGCGACTTCGAGGATGACGTCTTTCGGCGATGACCAACCCGACAACGTGCCGGTGAGACGCACGCCGATCACCTTGGGCCAGCGGACGTTAAACGGGAAGCCAGTGAGTACGTCGACCGCGTCGGCGCCACCAACACCAATAGCAACCATGCCGAGGCCCCCGGCGTTGGGGGTGTGGCTGTCGGTGCCGATCATCATGCCGCCGGGGAACCCGTAGTGCTCAAGCACGACCTGATGAATGATGCCCGACCCCGGCCCCCAGAAGCCGATGCCGTACTTGGCCGACACGCTCTTTAAGAAGTCGTACACCTCGCGGTTGGTATCGACAGCGACACCCATGTCGATCTTGGCACCCTGCTTGGCGCTGATGAGGTGATCGCAATGCACCGTGGCAGGAACGGCCACCTGCGGCAGGCCCGCAGTCATGAACTGGAGCAACGCCATCTGCGCAGTGGCGTCCTGCATAGCGACCCGATCGGGGTGGAAATCGGCATAGCTGCGGCCTCGCTCCATCTCCTGGTTCTCAGGGTCGGTGAGATGGTTCATGAGGATCTTTTCGGCCAACGTGAGGGGCCGCCCGAGGCGCTTGCGGCCGAGGGCCGCACGGGCGGGAAGGGTGGCATAGACGGACGAGACGAGAACGATTGGGGTACCGGCGCTTGCGGCCATGGTGGGCTCCTCTGGGGGTGACGACTTGTATACAAGTATAAGACAAGTCCCTCAAGGGCGCAACGCTATCGCTAGACCCCGCAACGCCGCGCCGCCGCAGGTATGACACCTGGCGAAGGGCGCAGTCATTTAGGCTTGGATCAACATGATTGATCCGCCTGTCCGCCAGTTCGGTAACCCGGCGCAGGCGGGAATCTCCCCCCGAGTGCTCGGTGTCGTGGCGCTCGCCGTTGTAACTGCCGTCATCGCCTTTGCTGCGCTGGGCGGCGACAAGTCTGCGACTGCGCCGGCGACGTCGTCCACCTCGACCGTGGCGACGGACGCCGAGACGACAATTGCACCACCCACCTCGGCTGCCGGGCTGCCACCGTTGCCCACGGCCCCAAAGCCCATGCCGGACGGAGGACTGTACGGCGGCCGCCCGCCCATGTTCGTGGTGGTGAGCTTTGACGGCGTCGCCGACCAATCGCTCCTGGCCCACTGGGAAGAGGTCACCAAGAAGGCACCGGCCCACATGTCGCTGTTCCTGTCTGGCGTGTACCTGCTCGGCGCCGAGAACAAGGACGCCTACCATGGCCCTCGCCACGAGGCGGGGGAGTCCGGCATCAACTTTGCGCCCGTTCCTCCCGGAAAGAATACGACCGACTTCTTAACCGAGACCGTGGACGGTCTGAAGCAGGCGCAGATCGACGGCCACGAGTTGGGTACGCATTACGGCGGGCACTGGTGCGGCCCGAGCGGTGTCGACAGTTGGAACCGAGCCGACTGGGCCAACGAGCTCAACCAGTTCGACAACCTCATGAACAACCTCGACGCCAACAACAAGCTCACTACCCCGCTCGGAACACCCTTCGTGCGACCATCGATCGGCAGTCGAACGCCGTGTCTGGAAGGTAATCTCGAATCGCTCTATCCGGTCATCAAAGCGCGCGGCTACCGCTACGACGCCAGCGGTCGCCGCACCCTGACCGAATGGCCGAAAGACAAAAGCAGTTTGTGGCAGTACGGGTTTCCCACGGTCACCATCGAGGGTGTGAGCCGCCCGATGCTGACGGTCGATTTCTCCCTGCGCGAGAACATGGATCCAAAGAAAGACGCTGACGACGCCAAAGCCAAGGACATTTCCCGCCGTGTCTACGAGGGGTACAAAAAGGGTTTTGATTCGCTCTACTACGGCAACCGCGCCCCTTTCGAAGTGTCGAATCACTTCGTGCACTTCACCAAGGAAGCGTTCAATCAAGCTGTCGAAAAGCTGTTACTTGAGGTGTGCCCGATGGCTGAGGTGCAGTGCGTGAACTATCGGGAACTGACCGATTGGATGGACGCCCATAAAGGTTCGATCTCTGGGTTCGAAACAGGCTCATTCCCGAAACTCGCGAAACCGGCGGCCTGACCGATGACCGACCTGTGGGGGCCGCCCGAGGGCGAACCGGCACCGCTTTCACCACCGATACTCATCGACATGCCGCTCCCGCCGCGGCGCAATCGCCGTCGCATCGCGCCGATTATCCCGACCACCATTGCGTTGGCAGTCCTCACCGCAATCGGTGGCGTGGCGGCAGTCAACAAGGCCGGTGCCCGCACATCGATTAAAGCCAACGGAGACGTAACCACCGCGATCTCGGAACCCGCCACGCTGGCCTCCGTCGCCACCGTCCAGCCGACCACAACGTTGGCGGTGGCATCGGGCGGCGCCACCACGGCAACCGTTGCTGCCCCTACGACCGTTGTGGCCACCGCTCCACCGGTTCCGGCCACCGCCGCACCCGCCCCGCCCACCGTCGCACCCGCCCCGCCAGCCCCGACCGCCATCGCAACGGTCACTCCGGCGTTGGCCAAGCCTTTGCCCGCCGGTGGTTTGTATGACGGTTCGCGTCCGCCGCAGTTCGTCTTGGTCAGCTTCGATGGGGCGGCCGACCAGTCCATCCTTGACCGTTGGACGGCCGTCAGTAGCAAGGCGCCGGCGCACATGAGCTTCTTCTTGTCGATGGTGTACATGCTGGGGAAAGAAAAGCGCGATCTCTACCAAGGGCCGCGCCACAATGCGGGCGAGTCGAACATCGGGTTCGCACCCACCGGCAGGCAGCCGTTGCCCGAATGGATGTCCATGACCGTGAAGGGTTTGCAGGACGCCCAACGTCAGGGTCATGAGTTGGCGATGCATTTCGGTGGGCACTGGTGCGGCGCAAGCGGGGTGCGGTCGTGGAACGGTGACGACTGGCGCGCCGATCTCACGGCGTCCGAAGCGCTGGGCGCCAATGTTGATGCCAACAACGAACTCAAACCCGGCGTCGGTTCACCCTTCCTCACGAAGCCCGTCGGCGCCCGCACCCCCTGCCTGGAAGGCAATCAAAACGAGCTTGAGCCGGTGCTGGTCGAGAAGGGTTACCGCTACAACGCCAGTAAAACTCGCAACCTGAACGAGTGGCCCACCAACGGCAACGGCGTTTGGCAATACGGTTTTCCGTCCATCGCCATCGCCGGCTACAAACTGGCGCTCCTTGCCGTTGACTACAGCATCAACTACAACCTGGTGCCAAACCACGGAGACGCCAGCGTGAAGCGAGCCGCCGAGATCGAGCCCCTGGTGTATGACGGCTACATGAACGCGTTCGATAACGTGTACCACGGGAATCGTGCGCCTCTGGAACTGTCGAACCACTTCACCCACATGAGCCACGACGCGTACAACAACGCCGTAGAAAAGTTTGTGCTGAACGTGTGCGCCAAACCCGAAGTGCACTGCGTGACCTACCGCGAGGCCACCGACTGGCTGGACGCCCACCACGACGGCCTCGCCGGCTACCAACGCGGTGAATTCGCCAAGCTACCCCGTGCAGGGGCGGGCTGAATCGTGCGTACGGTCCGCTACCAAGAGATCGCCCAGACGTTGCGTGAGCGAGTGATCAAGGGTGAGTTTCCGCCCGGTCGTTTGTTGCCGAGTGAGGCCGAACTGTCCTCTACTTACAAGGTCAGTCGGGTCACCATGCGCCGGGCACTTGAGGTGCTCCGCGAGGCCGGCGTACTTGATGCCCGCCAGGGCTTTGGGTGGTTTGTCGCCACCGATCCGGTGCGTCAAAAAATCGGACGTCTCGGCACGATCGAGGCGCAGATGGCTGCGTCAGGTCTCACGCCCGGCCGCCGCATTTTGGAGTTCGCGTTCGTGGTCGCCGACCGGTCGGTTCGAGACGTACTCGGTTGCGATCACGTGCTCCGAGTGCGTCGGGTCAGCCTGGCCGACGACGTCCCCTTCGCGCTCGTGACGGTGTTCTGCCCGGCCGAAGTCGGCCAGCACCTGTCTCGTGCCGATGTCGAGCGGTCACCGTTCTACGAACTCTTGCCCGAGTCACTCGGCGACGCCACTCAGACCATTGGTGCAGCAGTCGTTGACGACAAAGACGCGCTGCTGTTGGAAGTGCCGCTCGGCTCGGCCGTGCTGCGTTGCGAACGGGTGACGCGTAACCCGGCCGGACAGCCGGTGCTGTTCAGCACGCACATCTACCCGGCCCATCGCACCGAATTCGTGGTTGACCTCACCCAACCCGAACCCTCCATCGCCGCCACGGGCCTTCGACTCGTGGCCGACAGCTAGCCCAGGGCGCTGTCGATGAACGCGCCGTCGCGAAGGATCGGCGCCACTTGGCTCACGTCATGGGCCGAGGACATACCGACATCATCGGCCCAACCCTGGGCTAGCAGCTCGCGGCCAGAGGCCGTGCGCGTGATGTGCTCCACCAACCGATAACGGGCCGACGCAAACCCAGCCCGGGCCGCCGCTGCTTCAGGTGAGCAGCATGGTTGGCGAACCGCAGCCGACGGGTCGAGCGCGTGGAGCACTGCACCGGCACCGATCAGATCTTCTGCCGATGGACGTAACGGTCCGGTGTTGGTGTACCACCGCTCGCCGGCAGCGATGACCGCGATCGAGCCGCGCCCGTCGGCGAGACTGGCGGCTCGGTTTGCCACCGCCGTCGCATTGCGCAGACAGCCGGCCAGAATCGGAACCCCGAATGCAGCGGCCTTGTGCACCAGCGTTGCGCCGTTTATGGAGGGGATGACCAGTCGGCTGCCTCTCGGTAACCCGCTCAACGTCTGCGGAGAGATCGACCATCGTGATACCTCGTTCACGGCGTTTCGATGGACCGCCAATTCAGCACCGAGTGACGCTGCGAACTCGGCCGCGCCTTCATCGCTCGACGGGTACGGGTACACGAATCCGCCCCGACCGACCGCCACGTCGACCGCGCTGGTAAACGAAAGCACATCAACGATGATGATGACCGCCGCGTCCTGACCTATGGCGTGCAAACCCTCGCTGCCCCAGTCGAATCGGTAGGCGTCTTCGGTTTGACCCGCA
>JAYTKG010000289.1:0-5452 GCA_043730435.1 Acidimicrobiia bacterium
CCAAAGTCGCGATGAGAGGCGCCGTCTGCTGGCCGGCGGTAATGACCGCGATGGCTTCAGCGAGTTGGGTTGATCGGACGAGCACCTCTGCCGGACGGAACGCATAGCTACTGCCGTTCTTATCCGTCGAGAATCGCACCCGAGTGTCCCACGGCTGCCCAGAGCCTCCATCACCGCTCGCTGGCACGTCGGGGCGCTCGGGATCCTTAGGATCCGCAGGCACGCCCGCACTGCCGAAACGTTCACGGAGGAGCTCGCGTCGTAGAGTCAGTCCTTCGAAGGCCATGATTTTCTCCTCAAGTCGTCCAGAGTGTGGGGGCACGTGAAACAGAGAGTCAGCTCGAAGCTTCGCGATACATCATCGACCGCTTCTCTTGACAGTAATTCGAATACCGATGTACAGGCTGCCTACCGGTCACAAGATTTGGTGCACCGGGATTTGGCGGCCGCGCTCACCCAGGCGAGTGACTTGCTCAACAGTCGCTCAGCAGAGGCGCGAGCGGTGGCGCGTTGGACCATCGGAAAGATCCGTTACGAACAGGGATTCCCCGCCCAGTCGAGGACGCTTATGCGTTCGGCCCTGCAGATTTCTCGTCGGGCGGGCCTGCACCGCGTAGAGGGGGCGGTTTGGTTGTCCCTGGCAGGGGTCCTGGTGGAAGTTGGACAGGCTACCAAGGCGCTGAGTGCGTTAGACCGAGCCGAGCCATTGGTCGAAGGGGTCGAAATTGGGCGGCTCGTTCAGCAGCGGGCCTTTGTCCTGTTCAATCTGGGCGAGTGGTCCCACGCCATCCTCGAAGCAAACCGGGCGCTGCCGTTGATACGTGGGAGCGCCGATAACGTCGGCGAGGCTCGACTGCTTTTGTTGCGAGGGGTATGCCACCTGCAAGCGAGCGCACATGACGCCGCAGTCGCCGATTTCCGGGCCGCTGAAGAGCTCGCCGATCGAATAGGTGAGCGGCTTATATCTGCGCTGTCCAAACAGAACCTTGGCTGCACCTATGGCCGTCTAGGTGATATCCCCACCGCGCTGTCGTGTCTCGAAGAAGCACGGCTTGCGTATCGCCACCATGGCGAGGCCACCCGCCTCCTCACCATTCTCGACACCGATCTGGCCGAAACGCTCCTCTTGGCCGGCCTCACCGGTGAAGCAGTGGATGCCGCCCAACGCTCTGCTGAGTCGGCAGCACTGGCAGGGAACGTGGTGAACGAAGGTGATGCCCGACTCATGCTTGCCCGCGCTCTGCTCGCCGACCGCCAGTTCGATGCGGCGCAGTCGACAGGTCTTGTTGCCGTCAGACTATTTCGTCGATCGCAGCGCCCGGGTTGGGCTCTGCTGGCCGAGTACACAGCGCTCCAGGGAATTGTCGAGGGATCGCAAGACGACGAACGGCCACCGTTAGCGCTGTTGAAAAGAGCGACGGGCCTCGCCGATCGCCTCGCCGCCAATGACTGGCAGAGCGAATCTCGCCACGTCCGTACCTATATCGCCCGCATAGCGCTCGCCCGAGGAGATCGCGACCTCGCTACGGCTCAGCTGCGCGAGGTCGTAAAGGCAACGCGAGCGGGGCACCTCTCGGCGCGCGCCAACGCCTATCACGCTGTTGCGCTCACCCGTCTTGCTCACGGTGATACCGCTGGTGCCTTAGCGGCAGTCCGGTCCGGCCTCGCCCTCATCGACCGATTCCGAGCGGTGCTGGGCGCGACCGACCTTCGGTCTGCGGTGGCGGTACACGGAGTCGAATTGGCGCGACTCGGATTCCGAATAGCACTCGCAGGTCGACGGCCGGCTTCGGTCGTTGAGTGGAGCGAACGATGGCGAGGAGTGTCGCTACGAATTCAGGCAGTGAGGCCGCCTGATGACGTTGAACTCGCGGCCCTGCTGTCACGTCTGCGCAACCTGCACGTCACCCGTCTTCAAGGTCGTGACCATCAGCCTGTGGACGTCAACGCGGACGCCGCTATCGCTCAGGTGGAGGGCGCCATTGCGCTTCGGGTCCGACAGACCGACGCGCAGAGCGGACCGACCGACATGGTTCCGTCGCTACGCGTCCTCTCGTCGCAGCTTGCGGACCGGGTCATGCTGATCTACACCGAACTCGACGGAGAGCTGTGGCTTCAACGAGTGGACCGAAAGACGTGGCAGCTCTATCCGCTCGGAAAGCTCGACGCCATCACATCAGAGATTTCCTACCTGGCCTCTGCGGTTCGGCGTCTGCTCGCTTTTCGCGATCTGCCCGATCTTGAACCAGCAGCGAACGCTGCGGTACACGTCGCCGCCCAACATTTGAACGAACTGCTTTTCGGCCGCGTCCAAGAAACGACCAGGGGCGCGTCGATAGTTATCATTCCCTCCGCAGGCCTCGTCGGACTGCTGTGGCCCGCGCTGCCCTCGTTGGAGAATCACGAGGTGGTGATCGCACCCAGCATTACCGCTTGGTCCACACGGATGATTGCAGCGGAACCAGACCCCACGCCAGCGCTGGTGACGTTGGTGGCAGGACCCGACCTCCCTGCGGTCCAGGCAGAAATCACGGCACTTCGACAGGTCCACCGGTCATCGGTGATGTTGCGCGGAAATCGGGCGACCGTAAAGGCAGTTCTCGCCGCATTCGAAACAGCTGACCTGATGCACGTCGCGTCGCACGGCACCTTTCGACGAGACAATCCGCTCTTCTCCGCTTTCCGGCTGGCGGACGGCCCGTTGACCGTTTACGAGTTGGAGCGTTTGAGCCGGGTGCCTCGCTCGATCGTGCTCTCCAGCTGTTCTGCTGGTTCGACAAGCGTGAGACCGGGCGACGAGCTCATGGGCGCAGCCGTCGCGTTCTTGCACCTCGGTGCTCGATCCTTGATCGCCCCGACCGATGCCGTCGATGACGACCTCACCTCGAACCTCATGATGCTCGTACACCGGCATATTGCGGGCGGTTCGTCTTTGGCCGCCGCCTTGTCGTTGGCCCAGACCGAAACCAAGCTGGTCGGGCCGCGAGCCTGGGCCAACGCCTGTCTTTTTCTGGCCTTCGGCGCGTAATCGGCATCGGCCGATCCTTGAGATCGCTATGGTGCAATAAGAGGGGTGAGGAGGTTCGTCCCATCACCGAGGGTTACGTGCACGCGAAAAGGACCACCGGGACTTCTGTCTCTGAACCGGCCGTGTTCGTCGGTTTCGAACGACTCGGTTTGACTTCCGTTGTGTCGGAGCGCAACGACATGCGTTCCCTCCGGCGTCACTTGGCCAATGAGATCGACGCCGTGTTCGCTGGGTACCAATTCGATTTGGACGGTCGAGTGTTGACCTCGGAAGATGACGAGTCGCCAGGCGAGATGCTCGGCTCTGGCGACCATCAGGTCAACAGCCGTGCTGGTGTCCGTGAGCAGCACCAACAGCTCTGCGTCGAGATGTCGAAGCGAAAAGAGGGCGGCGGCGCGATCGACAGCAGCGTCGGTTGGTCCATCGATCTGGTCGATCGTGGCCGCCAGAACACCGAGCAAAAAGTCGGGCTGTCGTGCTTCATCGTTGGGTTCGAAATCGTCACTCATAGCCAAGACCTCCCTCGGCCTGCCTATCGAGGAACACTCTCAACTCCGGTCGACTGCGCAGCTTTTCGAGACACCGACCCTTGGTTGGGCCTATCGAACCGTGTGGCAAACCGAGAAGTTCGACGATCTCGTCGTAGGACAGGGGAGGGTCCAGGGTAAGGAGGCGAAGAATGCTCTGACACGCGGCCGACAGGTGCTGGAAGGCCCGCCAGACCGCAACCGAAAGCTCGCTATCAAGCAGGGCTTCGTCCATCGACTGATGATCGACCAAAGCGAGGTCAGGTTCGGCCACCGGTACGTAGCGGGCGCGCGCCTTCACGAACTGGAGTGCCTCGTTTCGGGCGGTCGTCATCAGCCAGCTGACGAGACTGGCAGGCTTCTCAATCTTGTCGATGTGTTCGAGCAGTTTCAGCCACGTGTTCGAAAACACATCGTCTCTCGCCTCGACCGACAGCGTGAACGCACCGATGCCACGATGCAACGCGGGAGATAGACACCTCACCAGTACATCCCATGCACGGGCGTCACCGCTGCGCACACGAGCGACAAGGGTCTCAATTTCGGCACCGGTCAGTCGGCGAACATCGCCGGAGCCGGCTTGAAGCCATCCGTCGCGACCGTTGTCGCCATGACCGGACACCCGTTGGGCTGGCATCGGCAGAGCATACGCCAACGAGGCAACCGTAGATTCTGTGTTCATTTCCCACCTCTGAGTTGCGGCACTTGTGACTTATGGAGTCCTCTCGAAGCCTTTTGATACAAAGAGTTTTCGGGCGGAGATCGCGCAAAACGGGGCCGACAGGCCATAGCCTTTTGACTATGGATCATGTTCACGTCTCGATGGTCGTTGCTTCGCTCTCTACCTGGCCCGACGAATGGCTCCATCGTGCCTCCCGTTTGGTGCGGGCCACCATTGATCGCTCGACCGATCGGCTCGACGTCGAGGACCTGCGCGATCAGCTCGACCAATACGAAGGCGAGCAGGCTCGACGCAAAGCTGCGTGATCCGCCGGACAGTGGGCTCCGCCAGCCCACCGCCCGAGTGTGCACTCGCTACGGGTTGCGGATTTCGAAAACCGGACCCTCGCCGAAACCGGCCATCTCGGTCTTCACACCGTTGACGGCGGTATGGCTGACCAGGACGACAAGCTTGTAGACGGTGTCGGTGCTCGGGGGCGGTGGCACCGTGTGGGCGGCCACGTTGATGATGGCAGAGTAGTTGTTGCCACCGTTGAGGGGCTGCACCAGGGTTGGGCCGATTTGCCCCTCGAAACCGGCGCCGATCGACTCGACCAACGCCCGCACCGTCCAGGTGCCACCCAGGAATATCACTCCTGGGCCCGACAACTGCCAATCCACTCGTACCTGAAAGCCGGTGTCCGTGTCGATGACGCGGCTCGGCATACCTGCCGGATCAATGAGCGTGACTGCCGTAAGTGTGGCGTCAACGTTCATGACCGGTACATCAAAAGTAAGCGACATGCTCTGATCTCCTTGGGTTGGGGCTGGCGTTTGTCAGCCACTACACAGAGACTCAAGATCGAGAGGAAATACAGAAATCTTCCAGAATCTTTTGGAGCTCCGGAAAGCGGCCGGTCGCGGGTGTGAACGTGCGAGGGGACACGTTGTCATTCAGGCCACCAGCACGGCCGCCTGATGGTGGTTCAGACGCAACACTGCTGGCGGACCGTGATGCCGTTCCACGGATACGCGTTGAGGAGTAGCCAGCGGCCATCGTCGGTTAAACGCATGGCAACTTCCATCGGAACGGTGTCGTGACTGGTCCGGTTTGCGCGGCGCCAGGACCTTTGAAGGTGTCGGTGTAAGTGCCGATGCCGTCCAACACAAGTCGGGACTCACTGCCCGAGCCCTGCCCGCTGGTTTGCTCCACATCAGCCGTTGCGACGTGAAGGTG
>JAYTKG010000290.1:0-2825 GCA_043730435.1 Acidimicrobiia bacterium
GCCAACCGGGCCGACGGTGCTGGGCACCGTAGTCACGGCGCCATTGACCACCGTGGCTAGGCTCACCACCATTGCGCCGGTCGTATTGGCGGCGCAGCCAATCACCCCTGCGGCCTTGCCGAAGACAGGAGCATCGAGCCGGGTGTTCCTGGCCCTGGCGTTGGGCCTGTTGGCATTCGGACTCGGCGCTATCGAGTTCACCAACGCCCGACAGATCCGACGCATCAAGGCAGCCAGGCGTCCCTAAATCGTCCACCCCGTGCTGGCGCCGACCTACCGCCCTAGGTCAGTGCGCCGGCAGGGTCGGACGCGAAGATCGAGAAGATCGAGAAGTGTGTAACGCAACGGGTCTATCGGGCGATACCTCGGGTGCAGCTTGATGTTGGGTTGCGTGCGGGTGTCGGATCGGCACCAATTACTCGGGACCGAAGGGGCGACAGTGAACACATTGCCGTGTGCTGACATGGGTTTATTGACGCCGTTGAAGAGGTCTCCGCAGTATCTGTCGATCCTTGCGTGCGTGGCTGAGCCTAAGCCGGTGCAAACGTGGGAGGGCTCGCTCAAGCACTACTTCTCCTTCAAGCTTCACCGCTGCCCCGAACTGCCGGCCGACTGGCCAGCACCGACGGCGCTCTTCGTGATGGATTTCGAAACTGACGGACCGGTGTCGGTCACCCTTGTACAAGCCGACGCCAAGAACGAACCTGTCATCATCCAACACATCTAAAACGCGGGTCTACACTCTCGCTCGTGCAGGCGTGGAGGCGGGACCTCGACGGCGATTGGTTGCCGTGAACGAGCTGCGCAACTTCGCGGCCGTACTCGCGGCGGCTCGTCGGGGTGACGATGCGGCGATGGCTGTGCTGTTCCGCTCCTTCCACCCAGGGTTGGTGCGCTTCGTTCGGGCCCAGGAGTCTCGTTGGGCCGATGACCTGGTCGGTGAGATCTGGATGGCCGTAGCCAAAGGCCTGGCGAGCTTTACGGGCGACGAAGCTGCGTTTCGGGCCTGGTTGTTTTCCATTGCGCGGCGTCGCATCGCCGATCATCGACGCAAAGGGATGCGGCGGAACACCAACCCGCACGACCCTGCCAGTTTTCAGGAGGTTGTTGCGGCCGATCAGACAGAAGACGCTGCGCTAGGGCAGTTGTCCGGTCAACGGGCAGCCGATCTGATCGTGGCGAACCTTCCGCCGGACCAGGCTGAGGTGATTCTGCTGCGTGTACTGGCAGATCTCGACGCCGACCAGGTGGCAGCCATCATGGGAAAGAGCACCAACTGGGTACGGGTAACGCAGCATCGTGCCCTCAAAAAGCTGGCTGAACGCCTCGGCACAAAATTAGATGTAACGCCATGACCCGTTCGGACGATACCGAAGATGTGCTTCATGATTTCATCTCGGGTGATGACGATGACCGGCTCCTCGCCGGTCAAGCCAATATCCAAGATGAAGAGCTGGCGCCTTTGGCCAGTTTGTTTGTTGCACTGCGCGAACCAGCCCGGGTAAACGAGGCGGCGGGAACCAAGGTCCTGGTTGCGCAGATGGCAAAGGTGGTGAGGGAGGGCGGTTCCCTCACCACCTCATTCAAACGAAAGCCCAAGATGGCTCAACTGCTCACCGGCAAGGTGGCGGCGGTTGCGGTTCTGAGTTTGTTCTCGGCCAGTGCGGCGGCTGCGGCCACGGGCAACCTTCCAGATCCGGTCCAGCGTGATGTGTCGGAGGTGCTTTCTCGTGTCGGCGTTAACGTGCCCTCACCCGACAGCACCCCCGACACGTCAAGCACGTCTGCTGCCAGTGACACCGCGGCCAGCACGGCGAAGGGCCCCGACGCTACGGGCGCAGCCAAGCAAGGTTTATGCACTGCGTATCTGACCGACAAGGCCAAGAATCCGAAAGCGGTGGCGTTCAAGAACCTCGCCCAAGCTGCGAAGGATGCTGGCAAGACGGTGGACGAATTCTGCGGCGCGGCGCCCGAAGACGGCTCGGCTACCACCGAAGTTCAGACCAAGCCCGTTCCTCCGGGCAACAGTGGTGCGACACCGGCGGTGACTGCGCCGGGTCAATCGTCGGCTCCGGGGCAGAGTGGTTCCACGCCTGGCGCGACGGCACCGGGTCAAGATTCAACCGGTACGAGCGGTTCGACCCCGGGGGCAACAGCGCCGGGTCAATCGTCTGTTCCTGGCAGTAGTGGTTCACCACCTGGTGCTACTGCTCCGGGTGGGAGTAACGGTTCGACCCCGGGGGCAACTGCTCCGGGGCAACAGCCGATTCCGGGCGGTAGTGGTTCGACGCCTGGCGCCAGCGCGCCTGGTCAGTCGGAGAATCCCGGTAGCGGTCAGGGGACGGGGGCCACGAAGTCATCCACGTCGGTGTCTATTCCGGTAACACCTCAGGCAACCCGACCGAGCGCTTCAACGCCGCCCACTTCGGAGCGCGTCAAGCCAAGCAAGCCCTAAACAGATGTGGTGGGAACCATCGGACGGACCAGCGAAACCGCTGGTCCGTCCGTCATTGTTCGGGGTCAATTCATAGTCATCCGACGTTCTGAATCTGGTCTAAATGACCCATGTCTAGCCTCTACCAATTCGACGCTTTGCGTTCTATTTTGAAACTATGCACATTTTTGACGGGCTGCTCGATGACATGCTTGTACCCGCGTGGCAGGCGGGCGCAAGCGATCTCCTTCTGATCTCCGAATCCAAGCCATTTGTTCGTGTGGACGGGGCGCTCTCCCGGCTTGAGGACCAAGATCCTGTCGCCGGTAGTTGGATGCATGACGTTCTTGAAGCCACGCTTGACGACCGTCAGAAGAATGGCCTTCGAGAT
>JAYTKG010000291.1:0-4082 GCA_043730435.1 Acidimicrobiia bacterium
GCACGGGCGGGCGGGTGCGAGGTGCTACAGCTACAACCTGAGCCGTGGTGCTGGCGGCGTCACAGCGGCGGACTTGCAACTGAGACCGTGTTGCGGCCCGACCTCTTCGTTGCGCTCGACCGAGAGGGCTTCGAGCTGCGCTGGTTCGTTGAGATCGACCGAGGAACCGAGCACATGCCGACGCTCCTCAAGAAGTGTCGGGCTTACGACGCCTACTACCGCAGCGGCGTCGAGCAGACGGCACACGATGTCTTCCCTCGGGTGCTCTGGCTCGTCAGTAGTGCGCTGCGCTGCCGTCAGCTGCAATCGGCGATCAATCGTGACGCCGGCCTGAGCGAGGCGATGTTCATCGTTGCCGAGCAATCCGCCGCAGTCGACGTCCTCATCAACCAAGCAACGAAAGGAGGTACGGCATGATCGAACACGAACTAACACCTGAAGCGGCGGAGAGTCCGAAGGAGGACGGCCCTCGCATCTACGCAGCCAGCCTGAGTGACTACAACAATGGCGTCCTCCATGGTCGATGGATCGACGCTGGCGCTGAAATCGACGACATGCAGCAGGAGATCACCGAGATGTTGGCGGCCTCTCCGACGAGCAAGCGATTCGGTGAGCCAGCTGAGGAGTGGGCGATACATGACTACGAGGGCTTCGGCAATCTGCGCATCGGCGAGTACCTCGGCCTCGATCGCATCGCTCGACTGGCCGGTGGCATCACCGAGCACGGTCTGGCGTTCACTGCCTGGGCGGCCTACATCGGCGAGACGTGTGACGATCTGCTCGACCAGTTCGAGGATCGCTACCAAGGCGAGTGGGACAACGTCGAGGTCTACGCCGATCACCTGCTCGACGAACTCGATGCCGATCGGGTGATCGCCGAAGCGCCGCAGTGGTTGCAGACCTACCTGTCGATCGACGTCAAGGGGTTCGCCCGTGACCTAGAGATCAGCGGCGACATTGTCACGGACGAACGTCCGGAAGGCGGCATCTGGATTTGGAGCGCCCGATGATGGCAGATCTACGGTTCAATCGGACGCCAGAAGTATGGCGGAAAGTCATCGAACGGTTTGAACTTAGCCTTGGCAAGCCAGTTCGCTGTGTTGTCGCCGACATCCATGGCAAGCAGACCCGTGTAGTTCCGTCGCTGATCACGAATCCGAAGACGTCCGACCTCGATGACTTTTTTCATCAGCCGAGTGGCGAGGAACCGGTTCGTTGCACGTATGTCGACGGCAACAGCAGAGATGAAGAGATACATCGTGCTGGACGATCCGACGGCAGCGACGGGATCGAAGTCAGCGATAGCCACGAAGCCGTCGACCCGCATATCCGAAGTGGACGCAACGAACACGACGGTCTCCTCACCGGCGTCGAGCCGGCCGTGATACGTGCGGAGCGTCTCGTCCATGGTCGGGTTGGTGCTGACGAACTCGCTTACACGGTGGTGTTTGCAAAGGCGTTCGATTCGCAGCGTCGCAGTTTGGGCAACTGGCGGCATAGGTGTAGCAGGGCGATCTTGAGCTCGGGTGTCGAAGCGAGGTCAGCCGGAGTGTGCTTGCGGATTCGCAAACACCGCCAACGACTGCTCGTCGAACCGGACGCGGATCGAGCCGCCTGGACCGATGCTGAAGTTGGAGCCAAGTTGGCCGGGCAACGCAGCACGGGTTGCCAGCTGAGAGATGCGGTGAGCGGTCTCGATGCCACGCTCGCCAAAGATGGTCTCTGCTTGCTGGTCCATGTGGGCATCCTTCGAAGTCGCATCGCACCGATGATCGACCGGCTGTCCCCTCCGGTTGTCTCTTGGCATCGGTTCCGTCTCCCCTGGTATCGACATCGTCTGGCCCGCCGTTACTTTCTCTATATTTCTGTAACAATTGTAACATGCCGTGTTTCCGGGGGCGACTATAGCCAGGAATCGTTACCCATCGGTGGACGAACCTACACGTCACGCTCAAGAAACCTCGGCCAGGCCCGGATCTCCAAACGTGCGTTGTGAAATGGACGACGTTGTTCCATACGTGGAACACACTGTGGTATGATGTACATACAACAGGAGACCTTATGGACGACCAGCAAGCGCAGGCGCTTGGACGCATCCTCCGTGAACGACGTGAGGCGCTCAGCGAGTCAATCCGCAGCCTCGCTGAACGCAGTGGTGTGCCGACTACGACCATCCACCACTTCGAGCAAGGCCGGACAGCGGCACCCGCTCCCGACAAACTCGGCCGCATCGCCTCTGCACTCGGCCTCAGCCTCGCCGAGGTGTATTCGGTGGCCGGCTGGTCGATCCCGAAAGATCTGCCGACGTTCAAGCCGTACCTGCGCACCAAGTACGCCGACCTACCACAGGAGGACGTCGACGCTATCGAGCGCTACGCCGCCAAGTTCGCCAAGAAGCACGGCATCTCGCTCACTGGGCCGGCGCTTGGCGAGGACGAGACCTAGAAAACAACGAATCAACGAACGAAAGGAGGGACCAATGACAACGCCAACACGAACAACCAACCGAGGAGGCGACGTCAGCGTGCTGCGCTCCCTCCGCTCAATCATGCCGCAGCGCATCCTGAGTTTCGGCGACGCCATTCAGCGAGCCGAGGCGCAAGCCAATCGGCTGTTATCACTTCACCAGGTGTGCTCAGGACCGGTCTCGATTGAGATCGTCACCGAGCAGGCGCACGTTCGCATTGAACAGTCCTACGACTTGCCAGTTTCCGGCTCTGCGCTCTGGGACGGCGCATGCTGGGTCATCACCCTGAACGCTGCCGAGTACGAGCTGCGCCAGCGGTTCAGCGTGCTGCACGAGTACAAGCACATCCTTGATCATCCGACCCGTCATCTGATTTGTGGCGACAAAGGCTTGAGCGCCGAACAGATGGCCGAGAAGGTCGCCGACTACTTCGCCGCCTGCGTTCTGATGCCGAAGGCGTGGGTCAAGGCAGCGTTCTTCGGCCGCACCCAATCGGTTGAGCAACTCGCCCACATCTTCCACGTTTCAGCGAAGGCTATGAGCTTCCGGCTGCAACAGCTCGGCCTCGTCGAGCCGGCACGACGTCAGCCGATCTCGGCAGTCGTCGGCGACCGACGCTCGTCACGTCCGCACTACTTCCGTGCCAGATCGATTTCGAGGGAGTTGGTATGCAGCCTGTAGCTGAGCAACGACTGCGAGCTGTCATCTATCTGCGTGTCAGTACCAAGGATCAAGCCGAGCGTGGCGGCGGCGAGGGCTACTCACTCCCCGCTCAGCGTGAGGCGTGCATCCGTCAAGCTGGCCAGCTGAACGCTGATGTCGTCGACGAGTTCGTCGATGCCGGCGAGAGCGCCAAGACATCAGCAAGACCTGAGTTGCAACGTCTGCTGGAGTTCATGAAGACCGAGCGGGTCCAGTTCGTCATCGTGCACAAGGTCGATCGTCTCGCTCGTAACCGAGCGGACGACGTTCAGATCAACCTGGCGATTCGTGCGAGCGGAGCGACGCTCGTCTCGTGTACTGAGAACATCGACGACACGCCATCCGGCAGCCTCGTGCACGGCATCATGAGTTCGATCGCCGAGTTCTACAGCAAGAACCTGGCCACTGAAGTCATCAAGGGCAGCGTTCAGAAGGCGAAGGCCGGCGGCACGCCGAGTAAGGCACCGACCGGCTACCTGAACGTCCGCAAGTGGGAGGAAGGCAAGAACAAGCCGACTCGCACGATCGAGATCGATCCGGAACGTGGTCCGCTCATGGCGTGGGCGTTCGAGGCGTATGCAACCGGCGAATGGTCCGTGCGGAAGTTGCTCGCTGAGCTGACACGCCGAGGGCTGACAACGACTGCGAGTGAGAACATGCCCTCGAAGCCGCTCGTTATCTCTAACCTGACTCGGCTTCTGCGGAATCCGTACTACCGAGGCATCGTCACATATCAGGGCGTCCAATACGCCGGCAACCATCCACCGCTCGTGACCTCTGAGACATGGCAGAAGGTGCAGGATGTCCTGAGCGCCGCCAACACGGCGGGAGACAAGCACAAGGTCCACGCTCATTATCTGACAGGCAGCCTGTTCTGCGGCGACTGCGGCGAGCGGATGATCATCAGCATGGC
>JAYTKG010000292.1:0-2844 GCA_043730435.1 Acidimicrobiia bacterium
GGGCGCTTCACCCGATGCGGGCGTTGTTGGCCACGTGGTTCCCCCGAGCCAATGAGATCATCGCGCTGATCGGCAGTCACAACCTGCTGGCCACGCCGACCCGGGCCATGCTTGACGATGATCGGTTGCGCCCGCTGCTCGACCAGTACCTGTGCGGCGCCAACGGTGTGTCGGCCGAGGACCGCGCGGCCGTCTACCGCCTGGCGTGGGACTTCATTGGTTCAGGGCTCGGCGCTCGCAACAATCTGTACGAGCGCAACTACCTCGGCTCGGCCAAGACCAGCCGCGTCGGTGCGCACATGATGTTCATGGACCGCACCCGCGCCTACGCGCTGGTTGACGACATGCTCAGCCGTGCCCGGCTGTAACTCGCGAACTTGCGGCAGTTGCTGCTACGGCGGAACAGTAACTGCCGCAAGTTGCCGGTCCGTCCGACGAAATCGCGGCTTGCTCGCGCATCGCTATCGCGGCGACTGTTCGTAGGCGAAAGCCACCCACTCCTGAATGCGATCATCGAAGTCGGCGGGATTGCGAAGGTTGAACACGCTGTAAAACCGACCGCTGTAGGGGATCTGCTTGCGTGTCATACGGGGATGCGTGACTGGATTGGGCAGGGTGAGACACAGTGCCACCCATTTCTGCATAGGCCGAAGCTCAACGAAAGTGCGTGACCGCTTCAGGAAGATGCCGACCGCCACCGGTTCCACGACGACCGGCCCGAGGGTATCGGCGAACGCGGCGACCGCTTCGTAGATCGGTCGTTCGTGGGACGGGCCGGTCGAGAAGTACTCCTCCAATGACATGGCCGGAGCACACTCATGCGACTGCCCGCTGCGTCCAAACTGTCGCTGGCATCGATCACAAATCCACGCAGGCACCCATCCATCTTGGCACCGCCTGTTCGATGCGTCTCCATGAACTTGCGGCAATTACTGTTGCTGCGAAGCAGTAGCTGCCCCAAGTTGTCCGGGGGCAGGCCCGGCTGCCCGACCGCCTACACCACCGAGGCGGAGCGCTTCGAGCGGAGGTGTTCGAAGGTGGTGCCGTCGATGGCGGGCCAACCGAACTCCTTGCGCATCGCGTCCACGGCCTTTTGGTAGGCCTGCAGGTTGACGTACGCGGCGTGGCGGTCGGTGTTTTGATGACGTACGCCGCCGGACACGTCGGGATCCGGCCCGGCGAACCGGGTGCGCAGTCGGGCGTATTGGGCAGGGTCGTGTTCGGCCGCCCAAGCGCTGCGGGCGATGAGGTCGCTCATGTTGTCGAACAGCGTGTAGGCGCCGCCATCACCCTCGGTGAAACCAATAGCGGCAAGGCCGTCTTGATCAGCCGAGAACAGCCGCATGTACAGCGAAGGTCGGCCTCCTTTCCAGGTGAACTTCGACTTATCGAGATACGGCACCTTGGTGGCGTAACCAGTTGCAAATACAACCAAATCGAACGGCTCTCGCGTGCCGTCGATGAACACCACGTCTGCCCCGTCGAAGCTCTTGACGTCACCACGCACCGAAAGATCGCCATGACGGAGGTGGTGCAGAATCTGATCGTTCAAGATGGGGTGGGTCTCGAACAGTTTGTGATCGGGCTTGGGCCAACCGTGCTTGGAGGGGTCACCCATGATGAGTTTTAACAGCGGTGGGAAGACGCGCTGGGCGACCTTCATCGGAAGGTGCGGACCGGAGTTGCCAAAGACGTCGGCAGGCATGCCAAAGATGTGTTTCGGAATGAGGTGATAACCACGCCGAACACTGATGGCCGCTCGGGAGGCAAACCGCGCCGCGTCACAGGCAATGTCCACGCCAGAGTTTCCGGCACCGACCACAAGCACGCGCTTGCCAGCGAGCTGCGAGCCAGTCTGGTACTTCTGTGAGTGGATGATGTCGCCCGTAAAGCCGTCCTGCCCGGGAAGCGACGGCATGGACGGATGCCATTGAGTGCCGTTGGCGCAGGTAAGCGTGCGATAGCGCCGAGTCAACCCGTCAGATGTCTGCACCACCCACGCGCTGCCATCCCAATCGGCATGATGCACCGACGTGTTGAAGTGAATGTGTTCGTTGAGACCGTAGGTGTCGGCGAAGGACCGCAGGTAGTCAAGGATCTGATCGTGGCGCGGGTAGTCGGGATAGGTCTTCGGCATGGGCAGCCCGAGATAGGCTGACTCGTCACGGGACGAAATGAAGTGGGCCGATTCGTACATCGGCGTGCCTTCATTGGTGCGATCCCAGATGCCGCCCACGGCCGAGTGCTTCTCAAATACGTCAACCTTCAGGCCGATATGCAACATGGCCCGCAGCGCAGCCAAACCACCCGGCCCGGCACCAACGATGCACTGACGAACTTCATCTGTTGTGTCGGTCATGTCGATCCCCCGGAACGATGAGCAGCAGCAGCCGATGGTACGTCAATGCGGGCGCGACTGACTCGACAGAACCGACCTACCGAAATGCACCGACATCGCAGGAGTGCAACCGACAAGACTGATGCGATGTCGACGGTCTCGCCCTGGCCTCTTTTGGCGCGTCTCGCTCGACCGCACCGCAGGGCCACGCTCGGCTTCGCGGCCGCACTGACCGCCTCGACTGCGGTGGCACTGGCCGGGCCGGTTCTGTTGGGGCTGTTCGTCGACCGCCTGAAATCCGGCAAGGGGGTAGGCGAACTTCTGCCGATTGGCATCGCCTATGTAGTGGGCGGCCTGGCGGCAACCGGTATCAACGTGCTGGTTACCTGGCGGTCGACCACGCTGGCCTGGAAGATCACCAACACGCTTCGTACCGACCTGACTCGTCGCGTACTCGACGCCGACCGAGCGTTCCTGCGGGACCATCCCACCGGTGAACTCGTCAG
>JAYTKG010000293.1:0-12672 GCA_043730435.1 Acidimicrobiia bacterium
CGGTCGTCACCGGCCATCGTCGCAACGGGGAGACCGAGGTCGACTGGTCGTCATTGGCCAAGGTTGGCGGCACCATTGTTGTGCTCATGGGAGTGTCCGAGCGAGCCGCCATCGCTGACGGTCTGCTCGCCGGCGGACTATCGCCCGATACGCCGATTGCATCCATCCGATCGGCGACGGGACCTACCCAGGAGGTCACGCGTGGCACCCTCGGCACCCTGGCGGACCTGCCCCTGAAATCACCTTCGGTCATGGTGATTGGTGCTGTTGCCAGTATGGACGTACATGCAGTTGCAGCATCTGTAATAAGCCCGTAAGAAGGTATCTGGCTGTCCGCTGTGAATTGGGGGATTCCACTAGCCTTTCGGCGTTGTTTCAATGAACGGCGCGGGTCGTTCGTAGGTAAAGGATTTCGTTATGACCACACCCCCCGACGTTTCGTCTATGCCTCGCCGACTCTTCCTCCGGCGGATGCTGGGAACCGCAGGTGGTCTTGTCGTCACGGCAGTTGCTGCTGCGTGCGGCGCCAACAAGTCGGCAGCCGAAGGTGCCGCGTCGGCGGCTGCACCTGCCCCCACCGTTGCTCCGGTAACAACTGCGGCGGCAGCCGGCACGTCCGTGAAGGGCCCGGCCGCGACAACTGCTGCACCAGCTTCAGCGGCGACAAACGCTCAGGCCGCAACGACAACGCCCGTCGCTGCCGGTGCGGCGTTCAATGCCGCCAACGAAATGGCAATCGCGTTCACCTATGTGGCCGACGCCGCCACGAGCGGACGTTTCCACAATCCTTATGTCGCTGTATGGATTGAGGACGCGGCCGGAGCAGCTGTGCGCAGCATCAGCCTCAACTACCAAATCGGTCGTGGCGGCAAGTGGTTACCTGACCTCACCCGCTGGTTTCGTACCGCCAAACCCAGCGCCGCCGTCGAAACCATCTCGAGCGCCACCAAAGTTCCGGGTGCCTACAAGCTCGCGTGGGATGGCATGAACGACAAGAAGCAGCCGGTCGCCCTTGGTGACTATTTCGTCTGCATCGAAGCCGCTCGCGAGAAGGGTCCGTACCAAATCGTTCGCGAGCAAGTCACGGTCGGTGCCGCTCCATTCGCGAAGCCCCTGGCCGCTAAGGGAGAATTGCAAGATGTCTCTGTTGAGCTCCGAGCCCGAAACTAGTACTCGGCCCGGAAGTCGAGGCAGGGGCAAGATCGTCGCCCACAAGTGGATGCGTCTGATTCACGTGTACACCAGCATGATCTGCCTGTTGCTGGTGCTGTTCTTCTCACTCACCGGTATCACTCTGAACCACCCGTCATGGGGTTCGGGCACAACGGAAAAGGTGACGTCCGGCTCGCTGCCTGCGACGTGGAAAACAGGCGACACCATCGACTGGCTCGTGGTGAGCGAACACCTTCGCTCAGAGAACGGTGTCACCGGCCAGGTCAGTGAGCGCCGCAGCGAAGTCGGCGATACGTCTATTACTTTCAAGGGCCCGGGCTACGTTGCCAGCGCAGTTATCGACCCGTCGGGTGGCTACCAACTGACGACGGCAGCCCAGGGCCTGGTCGGTGTGATGAACGACATCCACAAAGGGCGAGACACCACCTCATCGTTCAAGTGGGTCATTGACGTGGTTGCGATCTTCTTGGTGCTCATCTCGCTGACCGGACTTCTACTGCAGTTCTTCTTGAAGAGGCGTCGCCGTAGTGCCTACGTCACCGCTGCAGTCGGCTCGGTGCTGGGCCTGGTGCTCATGTATCTGTCGATCGGCTGATGGTGTTCCACGCAACGTTCGTACGAATCTCACCCGTTGGCGGGACCACGCACGCCGACGTGCCCGGTTGATGTTGGTCTAGCCACGCCAGCCCCTGGTCGGGCGGCAGGACACTGAGCACAGTGGCCAGTGCATCAGCCGTTGAGGCATCACGCGCCACAACACTGGCGGACGAGACGTGGTCGACCGGCCAGCCGGTTCGCGGGTCGATCACATGGCTGTACCAGGTGCCGTTGATGCGGTAGCCGCGGCGCGCCAGCCCACTGGTGGCCATGCCCCGCACGCCCAGTTCGACCGTGGCGAGAGGTGGCGCGTTGTCGTAGTCCTTGCGCGGATCTTCCACCGCGACCTTGACCGGCTTCTGACCAAGGTGGACGAGGTCACCGCCGATGTTCACAAGCATGTCGGTTGCACCGTCGGTCAGGGCCAAAGCAGTTGCAATATCAACGACCCGGCCTTTCGCGAACGCGTTGAAGCTAAGTGATCGGCAGTCGCCAACGTGCGTTCCGTCGGGGCGAAACGGAGCCTCGCGAATGTCATCGGCAAGCTCGGCGAGTTCGCCAGTGTCCGGCAGACGCTGTTCGCTTTCGGCCCTCTTCCAACGTTCGGTCATGACGCCGGTTGCTGGGTTGAAGACGCCGCCGCTCATGACTTGCCACCGCAGTGCGTCGGCCAGCAGCGCTCGTAACTCTGGCCCGGGCACGGTCCGTTCGCCCCGCTTCCAGCGGTTCAGTTCGCTCAACGGGTCATAGACGCTGAAGATGCTCTCAAGCCGGGCGATCTGTGCCAGGAGCACAAGTTCGACCCGATTGGCGATGCGTTCGTTGGCCGCCGTGATGCGCGTGGTGAGGATGGTGCCCAGTATTGGCTCCCGATGGGAACGCAAGACATATCCACGCCCGAAGATAGCCACTGCGAGAGGATACAAGCGCGCGTGACGAAGGTGAAGGAGTTTCTGTTGGCAACGAGTAGTAACTGCCGCAGGATCACCGAGAGTTGCGGTTCGGAGGAGTGGGGATGGCAGGCTACGGACATGGTTTCTGAGATCTTTGATGTCGACGCGTGGACGGAAGTTGCGGGGTTCGACTTCATCGACATCACCTACCATCGGGCGAAGGCCCACGGCACGGTGCGGGTGGCATTCAACCGGCCCGAGATCCGTAACGCCTTCCGCCCGCACACGGTTGATGAGCTCTACCGTGCGCTTGACCACGCCCGCATGTCCAGTGACGTCGGCTGTGTCTTGCTCACCGGAAACGGCCCTTCCAAAAAAGACGGGGGCTGGGCGTTTTGTTCGGGTGGCGATCAGCGCATTCGCGGCAAGGACGGTTACAAGTACGCAGAGGGCCAGACCGCCGACACGATTGAACCGGGGCGCTCCGGGCGGCTGCACATCCTCGAAGTGCAACGTCTGATTCGCATGATGCCCAAGGTTGTTATCTGCGTCGTCCCCGGTTGGGCGGCAGGTGGCGGACACAGCCTGCACGTGGTTGCTGACCTCACACTCGCCAGCCGCGAGCATGCTCGTTTCAAACAGACTGACGCCGATGTTGCCAGCTTTGATGGTGGTTTCGGGTCGGCGTATCTGGCCCGCCAGGTGGGTCAGAAGTTCGCCCGCGAGATCTTCTTCCTTGGTCGTGAGTACACCGCCGAGCAGGCGTACCGCATGGGCATGGTGAATGAAGTGGTCGATCATGCCGACCTTGAACGAGTGGCACTGGAATGGGGCGGCATCATCAACGCCAAGTCGCCCACGGCGCAACGCATGCTGAAGTTCTCGTTCAACCTGATCGACGACGGGCTCGTTGGCCAACAGGTCTTCGCCGGCGAAGCAACCCGGCTGGCCTACATGACCGACGAGGCAGCCGAGGGGCGTGACTCGTTCCTCGAAAAGCGGGCGCCCGATTGGTCTCCCTATCCCTGGCAGTACTGAGAGGAAACGCATGAGCAATGCCATATCGGTGCGCGGCCTAAGGAAGTCGTATGGGGAGTTCGTTGCGGTGAATGGGGTTGAATTCGACGTCGCGCACGGCGAGTGTTTCGGCATCCTCGGGCCCAACGGCGCTGGCAAAACGACCACCGTCGAAATCCTTGAGGGCTACCGAGTTCGCACATCGGGTGAGGTCTCGGTTCTCGGCATTGACCCAGCCAAGGGTGATGCTGCGTGGCGTTCGAAGCTTGGCCTCGTGCTCCAGACCTCACGACCCAGCGAGGAGCTAACGGTAAAGGAAGTGGTTCGGCATTTCGCCACGTTCTTTGAAAACCCGCGTGACCCTGATGAGGTGATCTCGCTGGTGGGCCTGAGCGAGAAGGCCAACGTGCGAGCGGGCAAGTTGTCAGGTGGCCAGCAGCGTCGGCTCGATGTTGCACTCGGCATCGTTGGGCGACCCGAGCTGCTGTTTCTCGATGAACCCACCACGGGGTTCGACCCCGAAGCCCGCCGACACTTTTGGGCCCTCATCGAGGATCTCAAGAAGGGCGGCACCACCATTGTGCTCACCACCCATTACCTCGACGAGGCGGAGGCACTTGCTGATCGTGTGGCCGTCATCTCGGCGGGCGAAATCAGAGCCATGGGAGACCCTGCGTCGCTTGGCGGACGAGCGTCGGCAGCCTCCATCGTGCGGTGGCAGGAGGACGGAGAAACGAAGTCAATGGCTAGCGACACGCCAACCAGAACAGTGGCCGAACTGGGTGCCCGCTTTGGTGGGGAAGTGCCCGGCCTCACCATCCAACGCCCGAGCTTGGAAGACATCTACCTGACGTTGATCGGGTCGCAGACATGAGTCGCATTCTGCGTATTGGTGGGCAGCGGGCGATCCTCGAAATCAAGGCGACCCTTCGCAACGGGCAAAGCCTCGGCTTCACCCTCATCTTCCCCATTGTGCTGCTGGTGCTGTTCGCCACCATCTTCGGCGGCACCTTCAAAGGGACCGGCGTGAGCGTCGCCCAGTACTACGTGGCCGGCATCATGGGCTCGGTGGTCATGAGTACCGGGTTTGTTTCCACCGCCATCTCGGTTGCGTTCGACCGTGATGCCGGCCTGCTCAAGCGGCTGGCCGGAACGCCCATGCCGAAGGCATCCTTCTTCATCGGTCGGGTGGCCGCGGTCTTCCTGCTCGTGCTTGCGCAGCTTGCCATCCTGCTCGTCTTGGGCATGGTGTTCTACGACCTGAGTCTGCCGTCAAGTGCGGGTCGTTGGTTCACCCTTGCGTGGGTCACCGTGCTCGGCACGCTCACCTGTGCGCTGCTCGGGCTGGCAGTAGGTGGGCGAATCCGCAACGCCAAAGCGGCCCCCGCCGTTGTGAACCTTCCGTTCATTGTGCTGCAGTTCATCTCTGGCATCTTCCTGCCGTTCGGTGATCTCTCAGGCACCCTCAAAACCATCTCCGGGCTGTTCCCGTTGCGCTGGCTCGCTCAGGGCATGCGCAGCGTCTTTCTGTCTGACAGCTACCAGATCAAAGAGGAGCACATGAGCTGGCAGCACGGCCGCATGTTCATCACGCTCGCCATCTGGCTGGTCGTGTCCCTGGCGTTGTGCCTCACCACCTTCAAATGGGTCGACGAACGGCGCTAGCCGCTGTACTGGCCAATAGGTGCGCCCGCTGCTGCTCTCGGTGACGTAGCGTGCAGCTGCGTTGAAGTCGCCCAGGCGTGCGGATCGCGTAGGTAGTTGAGACAGGGCGCTCCAGGCGCGGGAAAGCGTGAACTATGACGAAGGAAACGCAGCGCGCCGAGCTGCACAAAACGATCTGGCGGATCGCCAACGACCTCCGTGGCAGCGTCGATGGGTGGGACTTCAAGACGTACGTGCTCGGCCTCCTCTTCTACCGGTTCATCTCCGAGAACCTGACGGCGTACATCAATGAGGGTGAGCGCCGAGCCGGGGTCGAGACGTTCGACTACACGACGCTGAAGGACACCGAGGCCGAGATCGCCCGGTCTGAAACCGTGGCCGAAAAGGGCTTCTACATTCTGCCGAGCGAACTGTTCGTCAACGTGCGCGACGCGGCGCGTACCGACGAGAACCTGAACGAGACGCTCGCTTGCGTGTTCAAGAACATCGAAGGTTCCGCCGTGGGTACGGGCAGTGAATATGACCTGAAGGGATTGTTCGACGACCTCGACGTCAACAGTCAGAAGCTCGGTCAGTCGGTCGCGAAGCGCAACGAGCGGCTCGTTAAGTTGCTCGACGCGATCGGTGAGCTGCAGTTCGGCGACTTCGCCGACAATGCCATCGATGCTTTCGGTGACGCCTACGAGTACCTGATGGCGATGTACGCATCGAGCGCCGGGAAGTCGGGTGGCGAGTTCTTCACGCCGCAAGAGGTCTCGGAACTGCTCGCCCGTATCACGGTGGCTGGCAAGACCGAGGTGAACAAGGTGTACGACCCGGCGTGCGGCTCGGGTTCGCTGCTGCTGCAGTTCGCCAAGGTGCTCGGCAAGGAGAACGTGCGCCAAGGTTTCTTCGGCCAGGAGATCAACCTGACCACCTACAACCTGTGCCGGATCAACATGTTCCTGCACGACATCAACTATGAGCAGTTCGATATCGTGCACGGCGACACGCTGACCGACCCGGGGCACCACGACGACGAACCGTTCGAGGCGATCGTCTCCAACCCGCCGTACTCCATCAAGTGGGAAGGTGATGCCAACCCGCTGTTGATCAACGACGACCGGTTCGGCCCGGCTGGCGTGCTGGCGCCGAAGTCGAAGGCAGACCTGGCCTTCACGATGCACATCCTCAGCTGGCTGGCCGTGAACGGCACGGCGGCGATCGTCGAGTTCCCCGGAGTGCTCTACCGCGGTGGCGCCGAGCAGAAGATCCGCCAGTACCTCATCGACAACAACTACGTCGACGCCGTCATCCAGCTCCCTCCCGACTTGTTCTTCGGCACCACCATCGCGACGTGCATCGTCGTCTTGAAGAAGTCGAAGACCGACAACAAGACGCTGTTCATCGACGGGTCGGCCCACTTCACGCGTATCGGCAACAAGAACAAGCTCACGCCCGAGCATCAGCGTGCAATCCTTGACGCCTACGTCGCCCGTGCCGACGCCCCGCACTTCGCCAACCTGGTTGACAACAGTGCCATTGCGGCCAATGGCTACAACCTGTCGGTCTCGTCGCATGTCGAGCAGGAGGACAACAGCGAGGTGGTTGATATCACCGCGTTGAACGCCGAGATCGCCCGCATCGTTGCCCGTCAGCAGGAACTCCGCACTGCGATCGACGCGATCGTCGCCGACTTGGAAGGTTCAGTCGATGGATGACCCGCCGGTCGCGCTGACGATTCCGCCGGAGGGCTACGCGCTGTGGCTTGCCGATCTCAAGGCCCGCGTTTATGCCACGCAGCAGCGAGCAGCGCGTGCGGTCAACACCGAACTGCTCCAGCTGTACTGGCAGATCGGGCACGAGATCCTCACCCGGCAGGCCGAGCAAGGTTGGGGCACGAAGGTTGTCGAACGGCTCGCCCACGATCTGCGTACAGAGTTCCCCGAGATGTCGGGTTTCTCAAGATCAAACCTGCTGTACATGCGGACGTTCGCCGAGGCATGGCCTGCAGAATCAATTGTCCCACAGGCTGTGGGACAATTGCCGTGGGGTCACAACCGGGTATTGCTGGACAAGCTCAAGAACCCGGCAAGGCGACTCGCGTATGCCGAGGCAGCGGTGCGCCACGGCTGGTCGCGCAACGTGCTGACGATGCAGATCGAGACCCGGCTGCTCGAACGACAAGGCGCTGCGGTGACCAACTTCGAGATCGCCTTGCCATCGCCGGAGTCCGACCTGGCCCGCGAGTCGTTGAAGGATCCCTACAAACTCGACTTCCTCGGACTTGGTGCGAAGGCACACGAACGCGAGATAGAGAACGCGCTGATCAAGCACGTGACAGAGTTCCTGCTCGAGCTCGGTGCCGGGTTCGCCTACGTTGGTCGGCAGGTTCACCTCGAGGTTGGTGACGAGGACTTTTTCCTGGATTTGCTCTTCTACCACCTGAAGTTGCGGTGTTACGTGGTGATCGAGTTGAAGGCCGGAAAGTTCAAGCCCGAGCACTTGGGTCAGCTCGGGTTCTACCTCACCGCCGTGGATCGGCAAGTAAAGGGTGAGACCGATAACCCCACCATCGGCCTGTTGCTATGTAAAAGCAAGAACAAGGTGGTGGCCGAGTACGCCCTCGGTGACAAGACCCAGCCGATGGGCATTGCCGAATACAGGTTGCTGGAGTCGCTCCCCGAGCCGCTGCAGACGAGCCTGCCCACGATCGAACAACTCGAACGTGAACTCGAAGGCGAAGCATCATGAAGCAGTTGCCGACGTGGGAAGACTTCAACGAGCCGGTGCTGTCGGTGCTCTCCGATGGCGTGGTGCGAACGTTGCGAGAGCTGCGGCGCGACGTCACAGCTGCGATCGGGTTGACCGACGAGCAGGTTGCCGAGGTGCTGCCGTCGGGCCAGTCGCGGGCGGGTAACCGAATCGGATGGGCGGCCTCGTACCTCAACCGGGTCGATGCGCTGAACCGGCCAACTCGCGGCCGCTACGAAATCACGGCGTTCGGACGCGAGCTGTTGGCGAAGCATCCGAGCGGTATCACCGAATCGCATCTCAAGGCGGTGGCGAAGCCCGGCGACGAGTGGTGGATCACGCGCCGGACGGTCGATGGTCAAACGGAGGTGGTGCAGGTCGAGGAGCCGGCCACCACGCTCGACCCCACAGAACAAGTGGAGCAGGGGATCGTCCGAATCCACGAGGAAGTGGCTTCGGAGTTGTTGTCGCGACTTCATGGGCAGGAGCCGGCCTTCTTCGAGTCAGCGGTGGTCCGGTTGCTGTTGGCGATGGGCTATGGCGGCGTCGGTGGGCGGGGAGTTACCACGGCGAAGTCAAACGATGGTGGCATCGACGGTGTGATCGACCAAGACGTGCTCGGGCTGAGCAAGGTCTATGTCCAGGCGAAACGCTACAGACCGGAGAACGTCGTGCAACGGCCGGAGTTGCAGGGTTTCGTTGGTGCGTTGAGCGGCAAGGCGGACTCAGGCGTGTTCATAACTACCAGCCGGTTCAGCCAAGGTGCGGTCGAGTACGCGCACACCGTTCCGGTCAATCTGGTGCTGATCAACGGTCAGCGCCTCACCGAGCTGATGATCGAGTACGGCGTCGGCGTGCAGGTGCGACGCGCAGTCCGTATCGTCGAGATCGACGAGGACTTCTTCACATGAGCCATATCGCCGACCTCATCAAACGCTTTTGCCCGAACGGCGTCGAGTTCAAGACGCTCGGTGACTTGGGGGAACTGGTCCGTGGCAATGGAATTCAGAAGTCAGACTTCACAGAGTCAGGCGTTGGATGCATCCACTACGGGCAGATCCACACGCACTACGGAACCTGGGCAACAGAGACCAAGTCGTTCGTTTCGCCTGCGCTCGCATCGCGGACGCGTCGTGCCAGGACAGGCGATCTCGTGATTGCTACGACGAGCGAGGACGACGCTGCGGTCGGAAAGGCGGTCGCTTGGCTCGGAGCAGATGAGGTTGCCGTGAGCACTGACGCCTACATCCTCAGACACTCGCTCGACCCGAAGTACGTGGCCTACTTCTTTCAGACAGACCAGTTCCAAGACCAGAAGCAACGCCACGTAACGGGAACGAAGGTACGCCGGGTCGGCGGTGGGGCGTTGGCCAAGATCCGGATTCCGGTGCCGCCGTTGGAGGTTCAGCGGGAGATCGTCCGCGTTCTAGACTTGTTCGAGTCGCTGGAAGCGGAGCTGGAAGCGGAGCTGGAAGCCCGACGCCGCCAGTACGCGCACTACCGGGACCAGCTAATCACGAGGTCGGTGGCCGATCCCGTCGATTGGATTGCGCTCGGAGACCTAGGCACGGTCTTCCGTGGTCGCCGATTCGTGAAGGACGACTACGTCGATGACGGTTTGGCTGCGATCCACTACGGGCAGATCTACACCCATTACGGCACGCAGGCCACCAGCGTGCTCACGAGAGTTCGGGCCGAGCTAAAGCCAGTTCTGCGCTTCGCCCGCACCGGCGACATCGTGATTGCCGAGGTCGGCGAAACCGTCGAGGACGTCGCCAAGGCGGTCGCGTGGCTCGGCGACGAGGAAGTCGCGGTCCACGACGGTTGCTTCGTCCTTCGCCACGAACAGAATCCAACCTACCTGGCTTATTGCATGCAGATTGCAGCGGTCCAGGCCGAAAAGGCGCAGTATGTAGCTCGGGCGAAGGTTAAACGGTTGTCCTTCGACGGCGTGAAGCGTTTGCGTGTACCCCTGCCCCCGCTTGAACAGCAGGACCGCATAGTCGCGGCTCTCGACAAATTCGACTCGCTGGTGAACGACTTGTCCTGGGGACTTCCGGCGGAACTCGCAGCACGACGGCAGCAGTATGAGCACTACCGCAACAAGCTGTTGACATTCGCGGAGGCGGTGTGACTGACGCGGCGGCGTATCGATACGAGCCGATTGCGCTCAGTTCGGAGAGCACAGTCGTAGCCGAGTTCGTCGCTGACCCCGCGGCTTCATCGGCGTACCAGTCTGAAGCCGAGCTCGAACGGGCGCTGATCGAACTGCTGCGTGGGCAGGCGTACGAGTACCTGTCGATCACCTCCGAGGCGCAGCTGGTCGCCAACCTGCGCACTCAGCTTGAAGCGCTGAATGCGATCACGTTCACCGACGCCGAGTGGGTGCGGTTCTTTAGCGACCGCATCGATGGAAGCAACGAGGGAATCCTCGAAAAGACTATCCGCATCCAGGAGGACCACGTCCAGCTGCTCCAGCGAGATGACGGGTCGAAGAAGAACGTCGCCCTACTTGACAAGGCGAACATCCACAACAACCGACTGCAGGTCATCAACCAGTACGAGGTCGAGGGCGCTTACAAGAATCGCTACGACGTGACCGTGTTGGTCAACGGCCTACCGATGGTGCACATTGAACTGAAGCGCCGCGGGGTCGATCTGCGTGAGGCGTTCAACCAGATCAACCGTTACCACCGCGACAGCTTCTGGGCAGGCTCCGGACTGTTCGAGTATGTGCAGCTCTTCGTCATCAGTAACGGCACGCTAACGAAGTACTACAGCAACACCACCCGCCGCCAACACCTCGAAGAAGCCCGACCCGCGAGGCGGAGCCGCAAGGTGTCGTCGAACACGTTCGACTTCACGAGTTGGTGGGCTGACGCCAACAACAAGCCGATCCAAGACCTGTCCGGCTTCGCCAAGACGTTCTTCGCCAAGCACGCCCTGCTCAACATCCTCACCCGCTACTGCGTGCTTACTGCCGACCGGATGCTGCTGGTCATGAGGCCGTATCAGATCGAGGCGACGGAGCAGATCCTTCGCCGCATCCAAACCTCCACCAACCACCGCCAACTCGGAACGATCTCGGCGGGTGGCTACGTCTGGCATACCACCGGTTCGGGCAAGACGCTGACGAGCTTCAAGTCGGCGCAACTGGCCTGCAATCTGCCCGGCCTCGACAAGGTGCTGTTCGTCGTCGACCGCAAGGATCTCGACTACCAGACCATGCTCGAATACGACCGCTTCGAGAAGGGCGCTGCCAATTCGAACACGTCGACCCGGGTGCTCAAGCAGCAGTTGGAAGACCCGAATGCCCGCATCATCGTCACCACGATCCAGAAGCTGAGCTCCTTCGTCACCGGTAACAAGGGCCACGAAATCTACGACGGCCACATCGTCATCATCTTCGACGAATGTCACCGCTCGCAGTTCGGCGACATGCACACGGCGATCACCAAGGCGTTCAAGCGCTACCACCTGTTCGGCTTCACCGGCACGCCGATCTTTGCCGCCAACTCGGCCAGCGGCGGCAACCCGCAGCTACGCACGACCGAGCAGGCCTTTGGCGACAAGCTGCACACGTACACCATCGTCGACGCGATCACCGACAAGAACGTGCTGCCGTTCCGCATCGACTACGTCAACACAATCAAGATGCCCGAAGCGGTGGCCGACAAGCAGGTCAGCGCTATCGATACCGAGAAGGCGCTCATCGACCCCGAGCGCTTGCGGCAAGTCGTTGCCTACCTGCTCCAACACTTCGACCAGAAGACGAAGCGGTCAGAGCGCTACGAACTGAAGGACCGCCGGGTCCGGGGTTTCAACGCGTTGTTCGCGACCGCATCGATCGACGCAGCCAAGCGCTACTACAACCAGTTCTTCATGCAGCAGGAGGACCGCACGCCCGATCAGCGGCTGAAGGTCGGGCTGATCTTCAGCTACGCCGCGAATGAGGACGACCCGGACGGTTTGCTCGCGGACGAAGACTTTGACACCGGTGCGCTCGCCGTGGACTCGCGGAGTTTCCTGGAGGACGCCATCCAGGACTACAACGACATGTTCGGCACCAGCTTCGACACCTCGGCCGATCGGTTCCAGAATTACTACAAGGACCTGTCGCTGCGACTGAAACGCCGTGAGATCGACCTGGTCATCGTGGTCAACATGTTCCTCACCGGGTTCGACGCCACGACGCTGAACACGCTTTGGGTTGACAAGAACCTGCGGGCGCACGGTCTGATCCAAGCGTTCTCGCGGACCAACCGGATTCTCAACTCGGTGAAGACCTTCGGCAACATCGTCAGTTTCCGTGACCTCGAAGCGGAAACGAACGACGCCATCGCGCTGTTCGGTAACAAGGACGCCCGTGGCGTTGTTCTGCTCAAGCCGTATGACGAGTACCACGACGAGTACGCCGCCAAGGTCGGCGAACTGTTGGAACGATTCCCGCTCGGGCAGCAGATCATCGGGGAGGTAGCGCAGAAGCAGTTCATTGCCCTGTTCGGCTCGATTCTGCGGCTACGCAACATCCTGCAATCCTTCGATGACTTCGCTGGCGATCGACTGTTGTCGGACCGGGAGGTGCAGGACTACA
>JAYTKG010000294.1:0-3813 GCA_043730435.1 Acidimicrobiia bacterium
TGTGCTGAGACGCGTGCACATCGCCGAAAGCAATAGGCGGGCTGGTTACCGGGCGACCCGACCACAAGTAGACCTGCCAGTCCGCTAAGGGGGCTCCCAAACCGATCCGGACTGCAACGAACGCCGTCGCGCCCCGAACTCATCTCGGTTGGGTCACGATACTCAGGACCACTTCAGTATTAGCTAGTAGAGGTTCTCGCATCGGGTCCTTTACCGAAAGCTAGGTCGCTGGCCTACACTTGTCTTGTGGGGAATGCGATTCGGGTTAGTGGCGCGATTTTGTACGTTTGGGCCGCTATGGAGTTGGTAGCGCTCTTGTCAGGCGATGGCTGGCGGGTACCCCCTCGAGAACGCGATGGTGATCTTAAGCTGCTTGTTCGGAGCGGATGTCGGAGAGTGCTCAGATTGCTTTTGGTGCCGGCGATCCCAGCGTTCGTCGCATCTGGAACGTGGGCGCTAGCTCATCGCTGAGCAGCCGCTCGCGCTGAGGATCGAGTCTGTCAGACGCAAGGCCGACCCCCAGAATGCCCGGTACTCTCGAAGCTGTCCCGGGACGCCGGGTAGCGCTTGGGCACTGCCCCAAGTTTGGTTGACGCAAGCCGTTGAGAACGGCCCAGCAACCACGACGTAAACGCCTCTAGTGTGTGATAATCGCGGTTATCACACACTAGGGCGATCCCTTATTGTGAGTCGCGTGGACCACTTGTGTGGGCGGTGCGATCAATCGATGCCAGCAGGGTCTGGCACGTAGCTATCGCACGATTTTGTGGGTATCTCGGCCGACTCCGGCTGCAGGCCTCGGTCCAGGTTTGCCGGCGAAAAGCAGAAGCCGATCGGCGAAGGTCGCTAGGGCGACGTTTACATAACGTTTCGACCGGGGGAAGCTCCGCACGGCGATAGCAACCTCATTAGCCATCCACCGAAGGCGAACTCCATCCGAGACTGCGACACCGAAAGTGGTATCGACGACTACGTTGCCATCTCCCAGCTGTGAAACTGCCAGCACCGTTGCGCCTTGCGGCAACGTCAGTTGCGCATACTCCCGATAGTTGGCCGTCCTGTCTGTCGCCTTGGCCCCTGAAGCTTCCATCCAAAAAAGCGTGTCACCAGCCTGACCGAACAACGAGGAATGAAATCCATCTACCACTGTTACATCGTCGTCATACTGAACACCGTCAGCTTGAGCACGAAGATTCTTGAGGACCAATACCGAGTGAGCTGGCCCTGTGTCGTCCTCAGGATCCCTCGCAGTTACAGAGGCTGTGGTCGTTACGAACGGATCGGGCAATCCGTCACCGAGGTTCAGCAAGCGGTACCGCAGCCACAGCGTCCGGTGCGATCGATTCTCGAATTTGATGTCCTGACGCCCGAGGCCCTGCAGGTCGAGTTCATCTGCGTAGATCGTAAATCCGGCATCACCGTAGGAAGCTGCCATGCTCGACAGTCCAACCGAGATCGCTTCGCACCGCGCAGCCGACCGTTGCCCAAGATGGTCGATAGTTGTGCCGAGCTCATCTTGATCGAGATCCCCCGTCAACAACCCGTCGATAGTGCCCAGGAAAAGGCGATCACGGAAGATCGTGAGATCAAGGAGCGCACCTGCCGGGATAGCACCGCCAGTGTCAATCTCCTCACAGTCGAGTTCATCGAGGGTGAGCCGCAGGTCTATGGATCGGCGGTCTTCCGTTTCGACAGGCCAGGTTCGTCGATTTGGGACCGTGCTGGGTAAGAGAGCGGTGACGTATTCAGCCTCCTCAGCGAAACGTTGTTGGAGCCGCTGGCGGAGATTCGAGGTTCGACACCGAAGTAGCCGATCGCCGCTCACGATGTAGAGACTCGTGCGGTAAAGAAACGCGTCGTCGATAGCACCAACGATTTCCAACGATACATGCGGGCCAAAGCTCATAGTCGCCCTCGGCGAAGCAGCTGGCTGTCGCGGTATGAGATCACTTTAGTCGTTACCCAATCGGCGATCTTGCCGTCGGGGGGGCGACCTCCGGCCTCTCTTGAATGAACAGGGTATCCATGCCAAGGATCGCATTCGTTCGCTGGCCTGGGAAACTTCGCAAGCCTCCTACGACCTTCGCCGATCGGCTCGCCAGCGAGAATCCATAACTCCTGTTGTTGCCAAACAGTCGCCTGATCGGACCAGCTGTCGCAATCAGCTTGGTCAAACAGCAGGAAGTGCGCTGACATCGGAACGATCCACCGAGTCTTGCCTTTGAACAGAGGACCGTTCCAGCGGTGATAATGCGGCTCGAAGTAAGCGAACCCGGATCGCGCCGTCAAGGTCGAATGGAGCCGAACTGCTTCCGCCACGACACGAACAGTACTTCCTCAAGAAGCGACAAGATTCGAAAGTACCAGCCGCAAGGGGCAAAGCTGCACCGAGCCCGGGTATCAGGCTCACGACGATGTGTACTTGGGCCCACGCTGAACCATCATCTCCTGAACCCCTGCTTGCAGGGACGCCAGTAAGCGCCGCAGTCGACCTGACAAACGTTTTCTGGTGCGGAAAGAGTCGAGCCCTGTTCTCGGCCGCGCCGTCCGCACCATCTTCGCTGCCGAGAATCTCGCTGACCCCGACCTTCGACGAGAGAGATTCACGGTAGCTTGCAGGTCGTTGATCGATGGAACCCCGGGACACGGACGGGAGTACCGAGCCTACACTCTGTCGACGACCGATCTGATCACCGACATCGACGGCTAGATTTGAATCTCGCGGGGGAGGCTCGGCAAGATGAAGGTTGGGACATCGCTCGGCAAAGCGGTGGAGAGTACGAGTTCCGCGCTGGTCAAAATCGGAGTGTGGTCGCCGATAATCGGGAGCATCGGTATCGCTCAAATCACCGGGGGGTACTGGCGCGCTCTTGCCCTTACGCTCGGAATGTTCTGACAGCGGTGTTGTGGATGCTCCGGCGCAAGCCCATCAACCAAGGCGAGTATCCGCCCTTGTCGCAGTTGCGGGGAGCGTAGCGTGCGCCGCGGCGGGCGTTGTTGATGTGGATGCGTGAGGTCTCTAAGTCGAGCGTAGCGGCATCGGCCACCCCCAATCGACCACCATCGCGCCGACCTCTGCGGGTGAAACGACGCCACTGCTATCCGAGACGTCGACAACAGTTGGGCTGTCGTGACCGAAGCTGCTGCAGAGGGCCATGTAGCCGATTCTCCGATCGATTCGCCAAGGAACGGGGCTGTGAGCAGCGGAAACACCACTGTCGAGTCCCCGGCAAGCACAGCACGCGAATTCGGACCTGACTCGTCTATGTACGGCCGATGAGCATGCATCTCATTTCGGCTGGCCCCCGTACCGCAGCTTCGGTCACGACGGGCCCGGTACGGTAGTGACTGTGGGCAAACGCGACAACGACACGGACTCAGACGCCTCCTTCATCAGCGGCCGCACGCTCAGCTCGACGGCCCGGCTGGTTGAAACGTGGTCGAGTACGACGTTTCATCGAAAGCCGCGCAGCGACCCGTTCCTGTTCGGACCAGCGCCGCGCACCCCAACCTGGAACGCTAAATGAAGATGAGAGGAGGTCGGGCTCAAATGGCCGCATCATGGCTCAAGCGAGCGCCGCTAGCGGTCTGGAACTATTTGCGTCAGAACGGCCGGAACAACCTGAAGCTAACCGGAGCCTCGAAAGACGCCGAGCGGAACACAGTGTGGCTCGGTTCCGTCTGCGCGGCAGCCGACATCGCCATCCTTGTCGCAGTTAGACACCCCAGGGCCGTAGCGTGTCAAGCGGCTTGTTGAATTTCTTTGGCGGGTGCGGGTTGGCGGTGGGCCCAGGCGGTGTCTTCGTTGTAGTG
>JAYTKG010000295.1:0-11833 GCA_043730435.1 Acidimicrobiia bacterium
CACCGGACGCACCACCGCGCCGTCACTCAACGCTTCGCCGTAGCCGTACTCGTAGTCGGGCCGGGCTTCGTCGAGCTGGTAGTTGACGAACGGAATCGCTGCGGTATCACTGCGAAACGGCGTGCCAGAGATGGACAGGCGCCGCGCCGCTGTTTCGAATGCAGTCTGGATGGATGTGCCCCATGCCTTGTCGTCGCCAGCGTGATGCACCTCATCGAAAATGACGAAACCGTCTGCGGCCAGGCCGCGCAGCACCTCGGCGCTAGAGGCCACCTGTTGATAGGTGGTCACAATGCCGTGCACGTCGGCCGGAAGTCGAGCCATGGAAGGTGACCACTCCGAATCCAGGTGCAGTCCGAACCTTTCGGCCGCCAGCGCCCACTGCGTCTTCAAATGCGCAGTGGGCGCCACCACAATCACCCGGCACCGCCGCTCGGTAATCACCCATCGCGCCGCCGACAACGCAAACGTCGTTTTCCCAGCCCCCGGCGTTGCTACCGCCAAGAAGTCCGCCAATTCCGACGCCCGAAATTTCTCCAGCGCAGCACGCTGCCAGGGTCGAAGACGGATTGCACGACTCATAACGGGACCATTGAGTCAACCACACTTCCCGCCTCCCCGCACGACCCACCTTGCCCTCCAACCATGACCACTTCGCCCTCCAACCCGGCGTATGTGAGTCAGCTCGGACTGCAATCGTGCCAAGTTGGAGGGCGAAATGGGCAGGGTTGGGGGCCTTGACGCTGATGAACCCGTATCGCACAATGGGGTTCTTCCCCTTACGACGATTGAATTTCCGTAAGGCGGACATATGCGATACCGCAGACTTGCGCTCACCGGCCCAGCCGCCGCTGCGCTTTACGAACTCGACGGCTTCCGTGACTACGAATGGCAGCATTCGTGGTGCGTACCGTGGGGAAGCAACACCAGCCCAGGAGACCGCACCGTTCAGGCCAGGAGGTGGGAAGGGCCACAGCTGATCGGTGAGATACCGGTGTGCTCTCTTGAGCTGGTGGCTAGACATTTGAATGCGTTCCCAACGGACCTAAAATCACTCGCCGACGGGATCGCGCCGATGGATCGGGTCGAACTGGCGGTTGAGCACATTCTTCGATTGGGACACACCTTTCGCGCCGCTCCTGGAGGCTCAATGTCGGGCGATGTGTTGCTTCGGGCCGCGCTACGACGCCGGGGCAACAACCTTCCAACGGAGAGTTACGCCGAGACCCGCGCCGTCCAACGATTCCGGGAATGGGACATTCAACCATGGCGGCAGATTCCGATCATCGAGAAAGGTCGGACAAAGTTTCGCGCTGACTTCATGATCCCCTTTCGCCGTCGACAGCGGCCCGACATGGTGCGTCCAAGCGATGGGCTTCTGATCGAGATAGACAGTCGAGAATTTCACGAGAATCAGTTCGATCGCGATCACGAGCGTGGGTCCACCTACGACGCCCTCGGGTTCCACTGGATCAGCGTCACGCCCAATCAGATCGAGTATCAGCCAACGAAAGTTCTTAAGGCCCTGGAGGGAGCCAGTCGAAGGGCTCACCCTCCAACTTGACGGTCGAAACCCTCCAACCCGACCGTTGTGCTCCCTGCCAGGCCGTCAGGATGCCGGGTTGGAGGGTGAAACAGGTCAGGTTGGACGGTGCCGACGGCCGATCAGATTTCGGGGAGGAGTTGCCAGTTGGCGGGGCGCTTGTCGAGGTTGCGGGGGATATCGATGATGCTGCGCCAGTGGGGGTAGCGGATGACGCCGAAGATGGTGGCCAGGATGCCGAAGGTGGCGGCGGCGGTCATGGACCATCGCAGCCCGATGACATCGCTCAGTCGGCCAAAACACGGAACCGCCACGCCGTAACTGCTACCGGTGATGGCTTGGAACATCGACATCACCCGACCGCGCTGATCCGACGGCGCGTCCCGTTGGATGAGCGCCATCATGCTGGCGAACACGAGCGTGGCACCGAATCCGAGGAAGGGAAGAATCAGCACCGCAGTCAGCGCCGAAGGCGAATGGGCGTAGATGAGATACGACACCGACATAAGTGAGATGGCACCAATGATCGTTGCGTAGCGGTCGTACCGTCTGATCAAGAGACTGAGGCCCAATGCGCCGCTCAGCGCGCCGACGCCCTGCGCGGAACTGAGTGCGCCAGACAGGCCGGTACCGCCGTGCAGAACCCGTCGGGCGAAGATCGGCATCAGGGCAATAAACGGGGCGATGATGAAGTTGAACGTCACCATGGCTTGAATGGCGACCCAGCAACCGGGGGTCGCCCTGGTCGCTCGAAGTCCGACCAGCATCTGCGTCTTCACGGTCTCGCCGCTGTACCGGGCAGTCGGTGGGAACGACCGACGCAGAGCCATGATTGTGATCGACATACCGCCAAAGGTGAGCGCGTTGGCGATAATGGCGCCAGGTGCGCCGATCGAACGTTCGAGAAGCGTTCCCGCAATCGGGCCGAGGATACGACCGCTGTTCCATGAAGCGATGCTCAGACCGACCATTGCCTGCAGCTCTTCGGCCGGAACCAGGTCAGGCATCATGGCCTGGTATGCCGGCGCACCGAACGCCCCGAAACTGCTCTGAAAGAAGATCACGGCAGTGAGTGGGTAGGCGTTGGTGACGTGGGCGGCCAGGAGCACGGCCAGGATGGTGGTGGCCATCGCTTGTCCGGCCAGTGCGAAGCCGAACAGTTTTCGTCGATCGAATCGGTCGGCCAGCATGCCGCCGATAGGGGAGAACACACCCTGCGGCGTGAAGGTGGCCATGGCTACCAGCCCGGTCAACAACGCGCTGCCGGTGGTGCGGGCAATGAGGCTGCCGACAATCACCAGTTGCACCCAGGTGCCGACATCGGAGACGACACCTGCGCCCCACACCATGGCGACCTCTGGGCGGCGTAAAGGCGCGAGAGGTCCCGAGGTCACGGCCAAAGACTATGACCAGTCGTGGTCTCGGCGCTCATCCCGCCGTTTCTCACGGCGTGTCGGTGGTGAGGTATTAGCGTGCAGTCATGCCTGACAGCCCGGTCTCCATCAAGCCCCGCTCCCACGACGTCACCACCGGTGTAAAGAAGGCAGCGGCTCGCGCCATGCTGCGCGCCGTCGGTATGGGGGATGACGACTGGGCTCGGTCTCAGATTGGCGTTGCGTCGAGCTGGAACGAAATCACGCCGTGCAACCTGTCGCTGCAGCGCCTGGCCAAGGCGGCGAAGGAAGGCGTGCACGCTGCCGGTGGCTTCCCGCTCGAATTCGGCACTATCAGCGTGTCCGACGGCATATCCATGGGCCACGAAGGTATGCGCGGTTCTCTGGTCAGCCGCGAAGTGATCTGTGACTCGGTGGAGACCGTCATGTTCGCCGAACGCCTCGACGGCCTGGTTGCGTTGGCCGGATGCGACAAGAGTCAGCCCGGCATGATGATGGCGATTGCTCGGCTCAATCTGCCGGCGGTTTTTGTTTACGCAGGGTCCACATTGCCCGGCAACTACAACGGCAAGGTGCTTGACATCACGAGCGTGTTCGAAGCCATCGGCGCAGTCGGTGCCGGTACCATGACCGAGGACGAACTCGGCCACATCGAGCGCAACGCATGTCCCGGAGAAGGTGCATGCGGCGGAATGTTCACCGCCAACACCATGTCGTCCATCGGTGAAGCCATAGGCCTGTCGCTGCCGGGCTCGGCCAGCCCGCCCAGCGTCGACCGTCGTCGTGATGATGATGCGCGGCGCGCCGGTGAAGCCGTGGTCAATCTGCTTAAGCTCGGCATCACGCCACGCGACATCATGACGAAGAAGGCCTTCGAAAATGCCATCGCCGTCACCAACGCGCTCGGCGGCTCCACCAACGCCGTGCTTCACCTGCTGGCCATTGCCAACGAGGCCGGCGTGGCGCTTGACCTCGACGACTTCAACCGCATCGCCGACAAGGTGCCCCACATCGCCGACATGAAGCCCGGCGGCAAGTTCCACATGACCGACCTTGACCGCATCGGCGGCGTTCCCGTTGTGATGAAGATCCTGCTCGACGCCGGGTTGCTCCACGGCGACTGCATGACCGTCACCGGCAAGACCGTGGCCGAGAACCTGGCCGACATCAACCCGCCGGCCGCTGATGGCGCGGTCGTGTATCCCATCGATCAGCCCATCCACGAAGAGGGCGGCCTCAACATTCTTACCGGCTCGCTCGCTCCGAAAGGCAGCGTGGTGAAAGTGGCCGGGCTCGATAAGGATCAGCTCTACTTCGACGGCATCGCCCGCGTGTTCAACGGCGAAGACGGTGCCATGGACGCCATCATGGCCGGCTCCATCCAGCCCGGAACCATCGTGGTCATCCGTTATGAGGGCCCCAAGGGTGGCCCCGGCATGCGCGAAATGTTGGCCATCACCGGAGCCATGAAAGGTGCCGGCCGCGGGCATGATTGCGCCCTCATCACCGACGGTCGGTTCAGTGGTGGCACATGGGGTTTCTGCATTGGCCACGTTGCTCCCGAAGCCGTCGACGGTGGCCCAATCGCGTTCGTGAACGACGGCGATCGCATTGTGATCGATGTCCACAGTAAGTCGCTCAACCTGATGGTCGATGACGCCGAACTGGCGCGCCGCAAGCAGGGCTGGGTCCCTCAAGCGCCGCGCTACACCACTGGCGTGCTGGGCAAGTACGCCAAGTTGGTCCAGGGAGCCGAAACCGGCGCCATCACCAACACGCTGTAAAACGCCTAGCCCGTTCACGCGCCGTTCACATTGCGGTCCCCTTGGGGAACAGGGTGTTTCTAGATTGTGCAGCGAGCACATCGACGCGCTCGCTGAATACCCCGTGGCGATCAGAAAGTGGGCCTGTGTCCAGTCATCCCCTCATCATGTCGGCGCTCGCGCTGGCGTTGTTGTTGCCTGCGATGTTTCGCAGGCACGTGCGACGGCAGTCGCCCGAAACCTATGTGCCGCAAAAGGCGCGGCGAGGCCGTATCGCTATCGCCGGGTTGAGCGCGCTGCTCGTGATTGGTGCGGTCGGCAGCGCACCGTTCGCGTCCAACGGAGACGCCAACGGTGCCGACACTTCGATCGACTCCGAGCAAGTGCTCCCGGCCGACACCAAACCCGAGGACGCCATTCCGAAGCTGGCCGCCGCTATTGCCAAGGACCGCACCAGCATCAACATGACCTGGCTGATCGTCGGCGGCATTTTGGTGCTCTTCATGCAGGCCGGCTTCGCCCTCGTCGAGACCGGCTTCACCCGCGCCAAAAACGCGGCCCACACCATGATGATGAACCTCGTCATTTTCGCCTTGGGCGTGGTCGGGTGGTTCGTGTGCGGCTACGCGTTGATGTTCGGCGCCACCGACCAATCGGCGACCTTGGGGCTGACGAAACTGGGTGACCCGGTGTCGATCGGTGGATGGAACATCATCGCCAAGTCCGGATTCTTCCTAACGGGTCGTGCCTACGACGTAACGATCCTGGGCTTCTTCTTCTTCCAACTCGTCTTCATGGACGCCACGGCCACCATCCCAACCGGTGCCATGGCCGAGCGCTGGAAGTTCAGTGCGTTCTGCGTGTGGGGCATCTTTGCCTCAGCCATCCTGTACCCGATCTTCGGCAACTGGGTGTGGGGCGGTGGCTTCCTGAGCCAGCTCGGTTCGCAGGGTCCGAAATGGGGTCACGGTGCGGTCGACTTTGCCGGCTCCGGTGTGGTGCACGCCATGGGAGGCGTGGCCGCATTCTGGGGCGCAAAAATCCTGGGCCCTCGCATCGGCAAGTTCGACAAGAACGGCAAAGCTCGCGCCATTCCTGGTCACCACCTGCCCATGGCATTCCTCGGCACGTTCGTGTTGCTCGTTGGCTGGATGGGCTTCAACGGTGCGTCCACGTTCGGAGCGATGGATCTGCGCTTCACCATCGTCATCGTAAACACCGTCCTTGCCTCGGCGTTCGGGTGTCTCTCATGCATGTTTCTTATGTGGAAGAAGTTCGGCAAGCCCGACCCGTCAATGACCTGCAACGGTCTGCTGGCCGGTCTCGTTGCTATCACCGCTCCGTGTGGATTCGTGTCCCCATGGGCCGCGGCAGTCATCGGCACCACTGCCGGCGTGATCGTGGTCTACGTCGTGCTGATTGTGGAAAACAAGTTCAAGGTTGACGATCCGGTCGGCGCCGTTGCCGTGCACGGTGCGAACGGCCTGTGGGGTGTCCTCAGTGTCGGATTCTTCGCTGACGGTCGCTACGGAGACGGCCTCAACGGCGTCACCGGCAAAGGCGTGAAGGGCCTGTTCTACGGTGATGCTGGCCAGCTGTTTGCCCAGCTCACGTACGCCGTCGTGCTCGTTGTCTTCTGCAGTCTGATGACGATTGCCTTCTTCAAGATCCTCGACAAGACCATCGGTATGCGGACTGATCCGCAGGATGAAATAGGCGGTCTCGACCTGCCCGAAACCGGGGCCATGTCGTACCCAGACTTCCTGGAAGCGCAGGGTGACGTGTTCGTTCCCAGCAACGACAGCCTCGTCACGGTCGGCGCGAACTCGGGTGGTCTCGCCGCCAAGCTTCGTTCGGAGGTCGGCGCATGAAGCGGGTACAGGCAGTCATCCGCCCCGAACGTCTCGACGCCGTGCAGCACCGTTTAGCGGAGGCGGGTTTCGTCGGCGTCATGGTCTACGACGTACGTGGACACGGCTTCGAAGATCAGGCTACCGGCGAGTACCGCGGCGTTGCCTTCTCGATGAGCGTGAGGCACAAGCTTCTGGTCGACGTGCTGCTCGAAGACGACGAAGTGCCCGCCGCCGTCGCAGCAATTCAGTCTGGTGGCGCATCGGGCAAACCCGGTGATGGCCTCATCTTCGTAGCTGACGTTGCCGGCATCTATCCGGTCGACCCCCGCACGTAACAAAACTATGGCTGGGCCAGCGCCCTTGCGGCGTCGGCCCAGACTTCGCCGAGGGTGGGGTGGGGGTGCACGGTCATGGCCAGATCAGTGGCCGTTGCACCCATCTCGATGGCGAGCGCGATCTCGGCAGCGAGCTCGCTCGCACCCAGCGACGCGATGTGGCCTCCGATGATCGCGCCCGTCTCGTCGACCACTAACTCGGCCGTTCCGAACGGTGCGCCACCAGCCAGTGCTCGTCCGTTCGAACGCATGGGCACCCGCTGTGAGCGAGCGGTGATACCTGCGATCTTGGCTGACTCGACCGTGTATCCAACGGATGCAATCTCTGGATCGCTGAACACCACTGCCGGGATCGCCTGGGGCTGAAACGCGGCCTTCACACCCAAGATAGTTGCAGCTGCAACTTCTGCCTCGGCCGTTGCCTTGTGAGCCAATGCCGGTCCGGCGGTCACGTCGCCAATGGCCAGGATGTGCGGATTACTGGTGCGTCTGGCCGGGTTCACGGCGATGAGACCCGACGGTTCAACGGCCACTTGGGCATGCTCCAACCCGAGATCGGAAGTGTTCGGCCGACGCCCAACGGCGACCACCGTGACGTCGCCCTCCGGAGACGAGAGCGTGGTGTTGAGCCGCACGTTCACCCCGAGTTCGGTGAGCCGCGTCCGCACCACCCGTGCCAAGTTGGACGGCATGCCGGGCAGGATCTCGTCTGTGGCTTCCACAATGGTCACCACGGTGCCGAGCTTGGCGAACGCTGTTCCCAACTCGACGCCGATGTAACCGCCGCCGACCACGGTCATGGTGGCCGGCAGATCCTTCAGCGCCAGCGCAGCCGTGGAGTCCAGCACCCGCACCCCGTCGAACGGAATTGAGGCCAACTCGATGGGGCGCGAACCGGTGGCAACAATGAGATGTTCGAACTCGACGTGTTCCACGCCGTCGGCCGTTTCGATGGCCACCCGTCGCACATTCGAAAGTCGGGCCGAGCCGTGCACCACGCGAACTCTGGCTCGCGCCAACATGCCAGAAACACCGTCGGTTAGCTGCGCTACGACACCTTCGATAGCGGCTCGGGTGACGGCCAGATCAACCACGACCGAGGTGGTGATGCCCCACGCGGAGCCAGCGCGAGCCTCGTGCGCGACTGATGCGGCGTGGATGAGTGCCTTCGACGGAATGCAGCCGACGTTGAGGCACACGCCGCCGATGAAGTCCCGCTCGACCAGTACGACGTCCTTGCCCCCCGCTGCGCACCGCAGCGCAGCGGTGTAGCCGCCGGGTCCGCCACCGATGACCACCACGTCGGCCGACGTGGCCACCTCACCGACAACCATTCAGTCCTCCAACAACATGCGGACCGGGTCGCTTAGCAAGCCGGCAACGAACATGAGGAAGCTGCCGAGCACATCACCATCCACGAGTCGATGATCGGCCGACACCACCAACGGCAGCGTGGACCGAGCAACCACCTGACCATCAACCACGAACGGACGCGGTTTGATAGCGCCCAAGCCAAGAATGCCGGCCTCGGGCGGGCGGATGATGGGCGACCCCCACGTGCCGCCGAAGCTGCCGTAATTGGTAATAGTGAACGTGCCGCCCTTCAGCTCGGTCGGCTTCAACGTACGTTGCCGGGCCGCTGTGGTGAGCCGCTCGATCTCAACCGCGATCGAACGCAACGAACGATGATCGGCATCGGCGAGCACAGGCACCACCAAACCATCGTCAGTAGCAACCGCCAACCCGATGTTCACCTGCTGATGCTGGGTCATGGTCCCGGCCGTCATGTCGATGGAAGCGTTCATGGTAGGAAAGCGATGCAGCGCCAATGCTGCCGCCTTCACTGCGAAGGCAAGCGCCGTGAGTTTCGGACCGCCGGCCATTGCCGTTCGCAGCCGATCGCGAGCCGCCAGCAGTTCGGTGGCGTCGGTTTCCTCCATCGAAGAAATGTGCGGCACGTTTGACCAGCTCTGCGCCATGACCTCTGCGGTTCGTTTTCGTAATCCACGCAGCGGCTGGGTCCCGTACACGGTTGACCCTCCAACCCCGGCCGGTTCGCCCCCCAACCTCGGGCTCGAAACGGCATTCTGCGCCGGTTTCGGGGAGGTTGGGGGGTATGGAGGGCCGGGTTGGAGGGTGGAGGCGGATGCAGAGCGCACATCGTCCACCGTGACCCGGCCTTCGGGACCGGTGGGCGTGACCAATGCGATATTGACATCAAGTTCGACGGCGAGCTTGCGGGTGGCGGGGGATGCCTTTACCCGTCCGACGGCGATTGGCGCGGGTGGCGGTAACTCGCCCGCAAGTGCTGAAATGGCGGCTGGCGACTCGGCTTTCGGCAAAGCACCAACCTCCGCGGTGGCCGACTCGATCTCGACCAAGAGCGAGCCGACTTTTACCAGGTCGCCCGGCGCGCCGTGCAACGCCACAACCCGACCCGCGACGGGGGAGGGAAGGTCGACCACGCTCTTGTCGGTCTCCACCGACACCAGCGGCTGGTATGACTGGACGGTGTCGCCAACGGCCACCAACCACGCCACAATCTCGCCCTCTTCGAGCCCTTCACCGACATCGGTGAAACGAAAGCCGTACGTCACGGGTGAGCACCCAGTGTGCGACGAAGGGCATGAGCGACCCGTTCGACATCCGGCACGAATCCGTCCTCCAAAAGACCGGTGGGGAACGGCGTGTCGTAGCCCGTCACGCGGGCAATGGGTGCTTCAAGGGAGTAGAAGCATTCTTCCTGAATGGTTGCAATCACTTCGGCCGCAAAGCTGGATGTGAACGGAGCCTCGTCCACTACGACGGCCCGTCCGCACTGATCGACGATGGCAGCAATGGCCGCCACGTCGAGCGGCACCAGACATCGCAGATCAAGCACCGCAATGGTGGCACCCGTTTCGGCGGCCACGAGCGCGGCAGCCTTGCGGGCGACTTCTACTTGGGCCGACCAGGTGATGATGACGATGTCGTTGCCGGGCACCACCAGGTTGGCTACGCCGAGCGGCACGAGGTGGTCACCGTCGGGCACGTCGCCTTTGATCATGCGGTAGCCGCGTAACGGCTCAAGGAAAATCACCGGATCGGGGTCACGAATGGAAGACGCCAACAGCCCACGAGCATCAGCTGCCGATGCCGGACACACGATCTTCAGGCCCGGGATGTTGGCGAACTGGGACACCAAACTTTCCTGGTGCAACTCGGGCGCACGCACGCCGCCACCGAAGGGCATGCGGATGGTGATGGGCATGCCATGCCGACCCTGGCTACGTTGACGTAACCGGGCTACCTGCCCGGCGATCTGATGCCACGCCTGCCACGCAAACGGTGAGAACTGAATCTCGGGAACAGGGATCAAGCCCGCTGCCGCCAGACCGACCGAGGTGCCAACGATGACCGCTTCGGCGAGGGGAGTGTCCACCACTCGGTGGGCGCCGTAGGTGGCTTGCAAGCCATCGGTGGCACGGAAGACGCCACCATTCAGCCCGATGTCCTGACCGAGCATGATCATGCGTTCTTCCCGGGCCATCTCGTTGTGCAACGTGGTGCGGATGGCTTCCACCATCGTCATGGTGGTCACTGCGCACGTCCTTCATTGAAGGTTTGGCGTTGGTCGAGCAGGCGTTGCGGCGGGTCGGCGAACACGTGGTCGAAGAAGGCGTCGGGCATCGGATGGTTGGCCTCGGCCGCTGCGAAAAGCCGGTCGAACGTTTCATCCGCTCTCCGCAGCGCTTCGGTTGAGTCGGCCTCGCTCCACAATCCTGCATTGGTCAATCGCTCAGTGAAACGGGGAATCGGGTCGCGCTCGGCCCACTCACGCGCCTGATCCTCGGGCACGTAGCGAGACGGATCATCGGCGGTGGTGTGGTAGCCCATGCGGAATGTGAACGCCTCGATCAACGTTGGCCCATCACCGGCCAGTGCTCGCGTTCGGGCCTCGGCCACCACGTCGTGCACGGCGATGACATCGTTGCCGTCGACGCGGATGCCAGGAATGCCGAATGCCTTGGCCTTGTCGGCAAAGGTTGCGGCTGCGGTCTGTTTGGAGGTTGGAGTAGAGATGGCCCACTGGTTGTTCACCAGCATCATGATGAGCGGTGCCTTCAAGACGCCCGCGAAATTTCCGGCCTCATAAAAGTCACCCTCGGATGACGAGCCGTCGCCGAAAAAGACGGCCGCCACGCCCTGCTCCTTGCGCAACTGCATACCCCACGCCAGACCGAGTGCCTGCGGGATTTGCGCGGCCAAGGAGATCTGCGCCGGGAACACGCGGACGTGCTCGGGGTACGAGCTGCCTTCGGGATGCCCCCGGTTGTAGAGGCAATGCGTGGCCAACACTTCTTCGCCGAATCGGGCGAGTGCCACCTGCTCGCGGTACTGCGGCACGATCCAATCGATCGTGGGGTCGAGTGCGTGCGCCGCGCCGACCACCGTTGCCTCTTGGCCGGTGATAGGTGCCGACGTTCCGGCGCGACCCTGTCGTTGCAACGCGAAAAATCGCTCGGAGTTTCGGCGGGCCTGCACCATGTCGAACAGCATCTGACGCAGGCGCTCGGGAGGCCACGATGACAGATCAACGGCACTGGATTCGACAACGGTCATATCGATCACCTCGGTGCCGGTTTAGCACTTTTAGGACGTGCGTGTAACGCCAAGCCATGGCGTTGCTTAACGCAGTTGCACAGATTTCGCCGGACTCGACTAGCATGGTCACTCGTGTCCGCACAGCGCATCACCATTCTCGTAGTTCCCTAGGCGCACCGGCTTTCAGCCGAGTGCGCCGTTCCGACCTCCCCAACCGGGAGGTCGCTTCGTTTTTCGCCCCAAAACCAAACCACCAGTACTTACGCAAGGAGCCACTCATGGCGAGTGAACGCATCACCGGAGCCCAAGCCCTCATCCGAAGTTTGGAGCTTGAGAACGTAGAGGTCATCTTCGGTCTTCC
>JAYTKG010000296.1:0-6265 GCA_043730435.1 Acidimicrobiia bacterium
TTAGCCCCGATCGTTCACGAGTTTGAGTAGCGCTTCGGCGCGCATCCGCGGAAAGGCCCTCCTGACCTGCTTTTCTTGGTGTTACCACACAGCCAAGAACACCGATCAGGAGGGCACTCGCGAAGTGAACGGTAACAGCACGTTGACAGTGAAAGTGGAAGGCGGCGGGACGCAGGTCGTGGCTCATGTCGGGCTCCACGCATTGGGGCAGTTCGCTGATCGGATCGGGCTCGGCCCGGCGTTGTCCGGGGCGGTCCCGTGGGCGGGTGAACGGGCCCCGCACCATGATCGTGGGACGGTGTTGACGCAGGCGATGTTGATGCTCGCTGGCGGCGGCGAATCATGCGCGGATATCGAGCATCTCCGCACCCAGGAAACCTTGTTCGGTGAGGTGGCGTCGGACTCGACGTTGTATCGCACGATCACCGCTATCACCTCGACCGTCCTGGCGGATCTGAACATCGCGACCGCGCCGGTTCGCACCAGCATGTGGCAGCGGATGGCCACGACGGTCGGAAACGATCGTGTCGTGCTGGATATCGACGCTTCATTGGTCGAGATCCACTCGGAGAACAAGACCGGCACCGCAGCGACCTACAAGGGCGGGTTCGGGTTCGCGCCGATGTTCTGCTTCGCCGACGCGACCGGCGAAACGTTGGCTGGTCTGCTCCGCCCAGGGAACGCTGCAGCGAACACCGTCGCCGATCACCTCACCGTGCTCGATGCGGCGATCGACCAGTTGCCTGCCGAGGTCGCTGCCGGTCACCATGACGGCGATAACAAAAACGATGTTCGCCGGCTGGTGCAGGTGAGGGCTGATTCGGCTGGTTGCACTCGCGGGTTCGTTGACGGTTGCCGCGAACGCAACATCGGGTTCGCCGTCGTGGCCCGTTCAATCCCCAAGATCCACACAGCAATCAGCAAGATCAAAGGCAACGACCGCCGCTGGCGACAAGCCACCCGAGCCACAGGGGCCAACGCCATCCGATCGCATGTTGCTGAATTCACCGATCTCGTCGATCTGTCCGACTGGCCGACCGGGACACGACTGATCATCCGCCGGGAGAAACTTCACCCGGGCGCGCAACGCTCACTGTTCCCATCCACGATCTACCGCTATTGGGGTCACTACACCGACAGCGAAGGTGGCACACCAGCCTCGCTCGACGCCCACATGCGCGCTCACGCTCATGTCGAGGACAACATCAAACGACTGAAAGAATCTGGGCTCAACCGATTCCCGTTCGCCGATCTCGACGCGAACCGCGCGTGGATGCAGCTGGTCATGACCGCCGACAGCCTGGTGCGATGGTTCCAACAGTTGTGCTGCACCGGAACGATCGCGAAGGCCGAACCGAAACGGCTCCGCTGGACGATGTGGCACACCCCGGCACGCATCATCCGTCAAGGCCGACAACACATCGTGCGCATCATCGACGGCTGGCCCACCACCAACGATCTCCTCGACGCCTACAAACGGATTAACGCGCTCAGCTGACCCCGGCGAGGCCCCCATGCGCTCACGCGCCGACGACACCCTCACAGCGCATGCCACAACACCAGCGCGACGCGACTCACCGCTACCCACACCGACCAACAGTGACATCAGCCGGGCTGAGCCGGTCGACTGACGCCGACCGCTCAACCGAAACAATCACCCGCGCCGCCTCAGCCGACATCTCCTGAATGATTGGGGTTAGCGCAGGCTGCCGCTGATGTCGTGGTCGAACAGCAGCACGATCGCATCATCGGTGACTCGGACCTCCTCTGCTGCAGAGCCGAACTGCGTTCGCACGTCATAGAGCGTGCACGTCCCCATGGTGGTCGGGCGAAACACGAAGAACATGTGATCGGACGAACGCTCGAACTGGCGGTCGTCGGCGAAGGTGACGTCCCGAGCAAACTCGTGGCCGAGGCATGTCACCGACATTGCTCGGATTCGAGTGGACGAGAAGTAGGTAACAACTTGGGCATGCCAGTAGTCGCCGTACCCAACGGTGAGGTTCCGCTGTTTGATCGTGCGCTGCAAATCCCGCTCGACGGCGTTACCAACCGGTCGATCATTCCACGTGGCCAATGGTGTTAGAGCAGAGAGCAGACCCATCACGATCACCACAATCCGCAGCCACCTGTTTGTTGCAGATGCAAGTATCAGAGCAACACCGACGAAGACCGGGGTGAGATAGCGGGCCGAGCCGCTGGCACCTCGGTAGACGACAAACGCAGCGATGGTTACGAGGATCAGTGCCACCCCAATCGCAGGAAGCTGTCGGCCCCGGCGACGCCACACGACCTCTACGAGGACCGCCACGACGAGCAACAACACAATGACGCTGGTGATCTGCGTGAGGCGGCCCGGCCAACCCGGCAATCGCCCGTCGCTAAAGCCGGCGAACGATCGGATCCACCGACCAATCTCGCGACCACGGGCACCGAACTGCGCTGCGGGCGTTAACGCAAACGGACGCTCACCGATGATCACTCCTGACCAACGCAGGGTCCATCGCAGACCAATCGCCACAGCCGCTGCGGCGACAACGCAGCCCGACAACCATACGAAGGCGCGCCATCCCCTGCGCCAGATCGGCAGCAATGACACCACAAGGTAGAGCACGGAGAACGGGTCGTGCACAAGCAACGCCGCTACCACCAGCGATATCGCTACCATCCCGACCCATGACGAGCGCGCGATGGCCGCCCCCAAGCCGTAGGCAGCCAGTACGCCGAGCGTGATCTCAAGATTCCGGCCTGCCGTGTCGGTAATTGCGTAGATGAAGAAGGGAGGCAACGACCAGAGCCAAAGCAAACTGGCCCAGGCTGCGAAAGGTGAGGTCCTGCGCCCCGCCAACGCAACGATGGCAAGGTAGGCCAAACCCATAATGATCAGAAAGATCGCCACGAGACCAGCAACGGCGAGACGCGAGAACCCCAGTTGGTTCACCACGACCATGAACGGCCACTTCAGCCAGAACGTGTCAGCCGCGACGGTGAAGTGACTCCCGCCGAATGGCCGCCACGTCGTCAGGGCGACCGGCTGGGCCAGGTCATCGCTGATCCACGTCCGCGTTCGCAGATAGGCCAACACGGGTACCAAACAGATCAGCACGGCAACGAGCGACTGCGTCGGGCGGTGTCGTGAAAATGACCCCTCCGGTGCGTGCATCGCGATGTGACGCTACCAGAGCACCCTCCTGGCGATCGGTTGAGGACCCCCTTCGGCTCGCTCGCCATACGGCCCGAATGCGAAGATGTGCGTGTGATTGCGGAGCCCGACTGGACGATAACGAGCGCCGACGGAAACACCATTGCGGTCTATGAATTTGGCGGTTCGGGCGAACCGCTCCTGCTCGTGCACGCCACGGGTTTTTGCGGGCCAATGTATCGAGCCTTCGCTCGCGAACTGACCGATGCGTTCCGAGTCCTCGCCGTCGACGTGCGCGGCCACGGGAACTCCAGCGCTCAGCCCGACATCGACCTGAACTGGGACCGTATCGCCGATGATGTCCTCGCGGTTGCCGCCCGGATTGGTGACGGTCCGCTGCACGCCTTTGGTCATTCGATGGGCGGTGGCGTTCTGGTGCTAGCTGAACATCGTCGCCCCGGCACGTTCCGGTCCTTCTTTCTGTATGAGCCGATCGCATTCCCCTCCGACTTTCCGATGACCGGACAGAATTTGATGGCCAACGCAGCGCGCCGACGGCGTGACACGTTTGGCTCTCGCGAGGAAGTGCTCTATCGCTACGCCAGTCGTCCCCCGCTGAACAGCATTCGCGCCGAGTTCCTGGTCGATTACGTCGACAACGGTTTTGTCGACAACGCCGACGGCAGCGTCAGCCTCAAGTGTCTCCCCCACAACGAGGCGCACATCTTCGAGGAGGCTCGGGCCATGCAGATCGAGCGGGTTGCCGATGTAGTCACGCCTACCGTCATTGCCGTAGGCCAGAGTCACGAATCGCTCGACCCTGCCCTGCTTGGTCCGTTCGTGGCCAAGGGTCTGGCCAACGCGACGTTGTTGCACTACGACCACATCGGTCACTTCGGTCCGTTCGAAGATCCCTTCACCGTCGCGCACGACATCCGCAACCACGCCTCCTCAACCTGACGAGCGCCGTTGTTGCTGATGCCTCACCCCATCGGACGCACGACTTGCCCGGGGGTCGACTAGTCGGAAGCAGCGGCGTTGGTGAACTGGGCGTTGTAGAGGGTGGCGTAGGCGCCGTTGGCGGCCAAGAGCTGGTCGTGGTTGCCCTGCTCAACGATTTGGCCGGCTTCCATGACCAAGATGAGGTCGGCGTCTCGGATCGTGGACAGACGGTGGGCGATGACGAAGCTGGTGCGCTCGGATCGAAGTGCAGTCATGGCGCGTCGGATAAGTATCTCGGTACGGGTGTCCACCGAGCTGGTGGCTTCATCAAGGATGAGCATGGCGGGGTCGGAGAGGAAGGCTCGGGCGATAGTGAGCAACTGCTTTTCACCGGCGCTGATGGTGCCACCCTCATCGTCAATAATGGTGTCGTAGCCATCGGGCAACGAGTGCACAAAGCGGTCGACGTAGGTGGCCTTGGCCGCCGCCATGATCTGCTCGTCAGTGGCGTCAAGATTGCCGTAGGCAATGTTGTCACGGATGGAGCCTTTGAAGAGCCACGTATCCTGCAGCACCATGCCAACGTTTGATCGCAGCGCGGCCCGCGGCAGCGTGGCAACGTCCACGCCGTCAAGGGTGATGGTGCCAGCATCCACTTCGTAGAACCGCATGATGAGGTTGACCAGCGTGGTCTTGCCCGCTCCGGTCGGGCCGACGATGGCGATGGTTTGGCCGGGCTGCGCCACCAGCGAAAGGTCCTGAATGAGCGGCCGATCCGGGTTGTAGGCGAACGACACATTCCTGAACTCCACCCGTCCATGCGGCTCGTCTGAGGTGAGTGCATGCTCCTCCGTCGTCTGTTCTTCGGCATCAAGAAGATGAAAGACCCGCTCCGCCGATGCAATGCCCGACTGCAGCACATTCATCATGGAGGCCACCTGGGTAAGCGGCTGGGTGAACTGACGGGAGTACGAAATGAAAGCCTGTACGTCGCCAAGGCTGATGGCGCCAGCGGCCACCCGCAACCCGCCGATGACGGCAATAGCCACGTAGTTCAGGTTGCCGAGAAACATCATGGACGGTTGGATGATGCCCGAGATGAACTGGGCCCAGAAGCTGGCTTCGTAAAGCTCCTCATTCTTCTGTCGGAAGCGTTCCTCCACCTCGGCATGACGACCAAACGCCTTCACGATGGCGTGGCCGGTGAAGGCCTCCTCCACCTGTGCATTCAGCATGCCGGTGTGCTTCCACTGGGCCTTGAAGCGCTCTCGCGACCGAGCCGCAATGCCGCGCATGATGAAGATGGACAGCGGAACCGTGACAATGGCGACGAGGGCGAGAAGCGGCGAGATAATGACCATCATGATGATCACGCCGATCAACGTCATGATCGAGATAAGGAGCTGGCTCAGCGTCTGTTGCAGGCTCTGGGCGATATTGTCGATGTCGTTGGTGACCCGGCTCAGCAGATCACCGCGCGGCTGACGGTCGACGTAGGGAAGAGGCAGCCGGTTGAGCTTGTCCTCCACGTCCGAGCGCATTTTGCGCATAGTGCGCTGCACTGCGCCGGCCAACAGAAAAGACTGCAGATACGCGAGCACCGACGACGCGACAAACAGCACGACCGCCTGGGCGATCGTACGACGAAGCGCTGCGACGTCAACACCCTGCTTGCTGCGCACGCCGTTGAAGATGATGTCGGTGGCGTGCCCCAAAATCTTCGGGCCGATGACGCCGCACACCACACTGATGACGCCGAATCCGAGCACCGTCGCCACCAAGAAGCGCTCGGGTCGCAGGAGGTGCAGTAACCGACGTGCGGATGAATTGAAGTCCTTCGACTTCTCGGCCGGCATACCGAATCCGCCCGGCATACGTCCCGAAGCCGGACCGCCGCGCAGTTCCGACGATGGTGGTCGATAGGTGTCAGGGGCCTTTGGTGTGGTGCTCATACCGCCGCCAACGCCTGTGACGCCGCGATCTCGCCGTACGTGGGGCAGTTCCTCAACAACTCCTCGTGGGTGCCGAGGCCCACGGTCTTTCCGTCTTCGAGCACCAGGATCTGTTCGGCGGCGCGAATAGTGGAGATGCGTTGGGCCACGATCAAGACGGCGGCGTCAGCGGTGTAGGGCTTCAGTGCAGCGCGCAGGTTGGCGTCGGTGACCAGGTCGAGTGCAGAAA
>JAYTKG010000297.1:0-2377 GCA_043730435.1 Acidimicrobiia bacterium
CCGTCGGCCTCACGCGCTACCTGCCCCGAATCGTCGTTAACGCCGTAGTAAGCCGCACGCTCTAAGCGACCGTATCTCGACGTGAGTCTCAGGACATTGACAATTCCGCATCCGCTGCTCACAATGTGGCCATCTCGAAGCCTTTCTCGCTCGCGGCCACAGGATTGATGGCACTCGTAAGTCTGTGCCTCTCCTGTTCGGATGGGCAGGCATGCGACGCGGTGGCCCGCTTCCCAGTCTTGGTGGTGAGAATTCCTGCCTCGTTTGCTGCATCAATAGGAACGTTGGAAGGCTGTTTAGAGTCGGTCTGCGCGCCACTTCGCACACCGCTGCCGTCGGATCTTCCCACTGATCCCGCTGCGGCTTTCACAGTTCTTGCGTTGCGAACCGGTGAGAAGGTGCAGATCACGTTGCGCGGTGGCGGGTCCAGCCCGTTTGAGAAGTCGACTTCGGTGGTTCCCAAAGCCAAAAACCTCGGCCGATGTGAAGGTCGAGTCGTTGCTGACGTCACGATCGACGCCATGACCGGTGAACTTGGGCCGACTCCGTGACCGAGCGCTCAGCGGTAGTCGATGGCGGAGAATCCGGTGAGTTTCGAAAGGCGGTGACGGGCGTTGTCGAGGCGTACCGTGCCGCTCTTGGAGCGCATCACCAATGACTGGGTGGTGCAGTAGTCGTGCTCGAACCGCACGCCGCGCAATAGGTCGCCGTCGGTTACGCCGGTGGCCGCGAAGAAGCAGTTGTCGCCTGATACAAGGTCATCGGTCATGAGGACCTTGTCCAGGTCGTACCCGGCCTCAATGGCGGCCTTACGTTCGTTGTCGTCCCGGGGGTAGAGCCGGCCTTGGATTTCGCCGCCCATGCATTTGAGTGCACAGGCCGTAGTGACGCCTTCAGGGGTGCCGCCGATACCGAAGAGGGCATCGACACCCGCGTCACGCCAGGCCGTGGCGATGCCGCCCATGATATCGCCATCGGATATCAACTTCACCCGCGCTCCGCTGGCGCGAACCTCCGCGATGAGGTCATCATGGCGCGGTCGGTCAAGGATCATGATGGTGAGGTCACGCACGTTTTCTTGCTTGGCTTTGGCGATCCAACGCAGGTTCTGGGTGGGGCTGGCGGTGATGTCGATCGAGCCGGCGGCGTCGGGACCAACGATGATTTTCTCCATATAGACACACGGGCCCGGGTTGAACATCGTGCCCTGTTCCGACACGGCTATGACGGCAATGGCGCCAGCGCGGCCAAAGGCGGCGAGTGACGTGCCGTCGATCGGGTCAACCGCAATGTCGGTAAGTGGGGGAGAGCCGTCGCCAATCTTTTCACCGTTATAGAGCATGGGCGCCTCATCTTTTTCGCCCTCGCCAATCACGACCACGCCGTCCATGGCAACGGAGGCAAGCACGGTGCGCATGGCCTCAACAGCGGCATGGTCCACACCGTTCTTGTCACCTCGCCCGACCCAGCGGGATGCTGCCATGGCGGCCGCTTCAGTGACCCGCACGAGTTCGAGCGCAAGGTTTCGGTCAGGAATCTGCAGGCCGCTCATGCAACGACCGTAGCGCGGTGGGACAGAGGACAGGAAGGCTTGTCTGATCCGGCCCCGTCTGTGCCGCCCAACACGGTTCCGAGGGGCGAGATCAGGTGGGAGCGTTAGCATCGTTCGATGTCAAGAATCAGCGCGCCGATGGTCGCGGGCGGGCGAACGCTTGGGGAACCGAAACTGTCGCCGGACGGGGAACTTGTTGCGTTCGTATCGACGTGGGGGGCGGCGTCGGCCATCGTGGTCGTACCGGTTGGCGGGGGAACGGAACGCATGCTGACGACCTCACCACCGCCCGGGCGTCCGCGCCCGTTTGGTGGTGGTTGTCTCGACTGGCTGCCCGATGGGTCGGCCATCGTGTACGCCGCCGCTGGTGACCTCTGGCTACAGCCAATTCTTGGCGGCCCTGCTGGGCGCATCACGACGCAACCAACCGATCAACCCGCCAATGCGCCTGCCGTGTCGCCCGACGGCAACGAAGTGGCCTACGTGGTGGATGAGCGCCACGTCGCAGTCGTTGCACTTGCAACCAACGGCCAGTGGCCGCGTCGCGTATCGGGTGGCAGCAACGACTTTGCACTCGACCCGACATGGTCGGCTGATGGTGGTTTCATCGCATGGCAGGAATGGAACGTGCCGCATATGCCCTGGGACGAGAGCGCCTGGGTCGTCGCTCCGGCGACGGGTGAGGGCCCGACCGGTGCCATGGGAGAACCGGGCGTGCAGATACAACAACCGCGCTTCGCACCGGTCGGCAGCGACCTTGCGTATCTGTCCGACCAGAGTGGCTGGCTCAACGTGCATGTGTTCGGCCCGTCACACACCGGTGAG
>JAYTKG010000298.1:0-8542 GCA_043730435.1 Acidimicrobiia bacterium
GTGGCCCAAATCTTTCGGCTGATGTCGTTGCGAGCCTTGAAGATACCGACGACGAACACCTGATTTATGACCGTGACCAGCAACAACAGGGCCGGGTACTTCCAGCGGTTCCCGGTATCCCACGGCAACCATGAGCCCGTGAACGCGAACGCGTAGAACACGTAGCTGGTAGCGATCATGAACAGCTTCCAGCGCTGCGGTTGAGGGCGCAGCAACCACGAGCCGATGAACACGATCGGAAAGAAGATGCCGAACTGGATAGTAGGGAAGAGCACGGTGCCCCAACGTTAGAATGACCCCACGCAACCGTCAGGGATGGGTGAGACCGATTTGTTGCGTTTGCGGCGCCTGCGCTTCGGTCGAGGACGGCTCTACGACTTGCGACGTCGATACAGGAGGCCTTGACGGTCAACCAACTGGGCGGCGTTGAGGGCCGTAAGTGTTCGGCGCACAGCTTGAGGAGAGATGCCGAGGCTTGCTGAAAGGTCAGCCGATGTCCGGGGCCCCGAGTCGAGCAGCGCAAGAACGCGGGCCTGGGCGGGGCTTGGCGCTATCGACGTAGCAGCCGGGCCCGCCGATTGCCGAAGGCGTCGGTGGACGATTGCCGTGAATCGAATTCCTTGATCGTGGAACTCAGGCTCACGAAGACCGGCTGTAGAGAGGGCATCGCGTACACGAGGTATACCACTGGCCATGGCCTCGACAACGGTTCGATCGCGAAGGCGAACGTATTGACTAATCCTGACCAGCGCAAGGTTTCGAGCCGAGGTCATCTGGTCGATGCCGAGTCGGTCGACCGACGTCCCAAAGAGCCCTCCGGGATTGGCGATGACGAATCTCTCCGTAGTGAATCGCATCTCGATAGCGCGGCTCCACGACCATGGTGCCAGGTCGCGATGCACGACAGAGTTGGCGATTAGCTCTCGGAGAACAACAGCCGGAATGTCGGCGGTGTTCCGTACGGTTCCATCGGCCAACTCCTCGATTCTTCGGCTCGTCTGACGGCGTGCCCATTCGAGGGCATCGTCGATCATCACGGGTAGTGGGCCGTCGAAACGAGCGGCGTCGTTGAATCGTATTGCGGACTTGTCGGAGTCATCATCGACGGCTCCGGCTTGGATTACGAAGTTCGGAAACCATTGCTGGGGGTAGTCCGCGAGTGCCAGGATCCCGGCGACAGTCGGGGCACCATTGGCGCCAATCACGCCTGTCTTCACAAGGAGCAGCTCGTCGTTGGGCAACCGGCCGAGTGTTCGGCTTGACTCCCGGGCCGTAGCGCAATAATCGGCGACGAGCCCGGCATCAAGGTCGGATCGCTCGGCCCCGGTGACTGTGCCTTGATCGAAATTGGGCTGTTCGCGGTTGACGATGAATCCGTCGATCTCCAATTCGGATAGCCGAAAGTCGCCGTCACCGAAGCGCATGTAGGCGGCCCCCGTGGCCCGTACACGACACGGTTTGTGCGACGCTGCCGTTTCGTTGACGATCACTACGAGTATTCCCGTGTCGTCAATAGTGGAGATTTCAACGGCCACGGGCGGAGCGAATGCTTGTCGGGCTTTGTTGACGAGAGCAGCGCTCATCGCTGCTGGGTCTTTGACGCCAACCACCGCAAAATCACCGCCCTCGTCTACGCCCAAGATCAAGAGCCCGCCGCCAGGTCGGTTCGCAAAGGCTGACAAAGTAGGCAAAATAGAGTCAGGCAGTCCGCCCGCAGCCAGTTTGACCTCGACTTCGGGAAGGTCGCTTCCGAAGCGACGAAGTCTCTCAACCAACGCGTTAAACGAAACCTTGTCCACAAAACGAAACATTATCGCAACTTTTAAGGTTTCGCACGAAACAAATCATGTTTTGTAAGTGACAACACACGTTGCGTTTCAGCCCGGGCTCACCGAACGGCGCGCCGCGGCGAGTTGGCTGTCGAGTGGGGGCGATGGTTAACGCGCCTAGCCGGAGGCGGCTCCACCTCCATCGGCACGCCTACCGACTCGTACGAGGTGTCAGCCCAACAGTTCAGCAACCTCGATCGAGACGGGCCCGATGTCGAGGCGGCCCGAGGTGAGGGTTTCATGGCGGCCAAACCGAGCGTCGTCTCCACTGATAGGCGCTGTGTAGGACTCGATGACGTTGTCGGGCAGACTGACGATGGTGTAGTGACCGATGCCAGCGTTGGCGTATATGCGCTGCTTCGACGAACGATCACGTGCGAGTGACGAACCGGCAACTTCGATTACGGCTTCGATTTCTGAACTGGTTGGGTGACGCTGCGAATAGTCGAGGTCTGCGACGATCGCCAGATCGGGCTCGGGTTCGGAGTCGATCGTTGAGATCGGGTTCTGAACTCGAACCTGCCACGGCCCGTCTCCGACTGCCTGTAGAAGCAAACGGGTAAGTCGGGTCATACGAAAGGCGTGTGCGGGACCTTCGGTCATCTTCTCGACCAACACTCCCTCGAAGAGTTCGAGTGGATCGCCATCGAGCAATACGCCGCTTGCGACCATCTGGTGGTACTGCGCGACGCTAAGCCTGGCAAGAGAAATCGCAGGATCGCCAAGCAGCGAGGACATAAAAATATGCTACCCTCGATTACCGTAAGAGACTGGATCGGGTCAGTGGCCTTGCGCCGAAGCACTCTTCCGGGCGTGACTCTCAGGATGGCGGGGTGGTGTGGGTGGCGACCCAGGTGGTGAAGGTCTCGATGTCCATGCGGCTCCCCGCAACCGCAAACATCGTCTTCACTGCGTCGCCCCGGTCGGGTGTTCGCCAGGTCGCACCGTTGCGGCGCAGGAACACGATCATCGCCGTGAATGCCGTGCGCTTGTTCCCGTCGGGCAGGGCGTGGTTTTGGGCCAGGTGCGAGCCGAGGACTGCGGCCTTTTCTAACAGGCCCGGGTAGAACTCGGTGTCACCGAACCCGGCTTGCGGAGCATGTAACGCGGAGTCGGCTAGGTCCAGGTTCGCGACTTTCGTCACCGTGATCCGGTCGAGTTGAAGGATCTGGACAGCGATCTCAATCACTCGTCGAGCGAGACGTAAACGACGTCGATCATTCAGCTGGCGAGGTCATCGAGGATGTCTCGATGCTCAGCGATTACCTCGGACACCAGGCTGCGAAACGCTGCATCTGGAAGTGCCGAAACGCCAGACACGACCGGAGCTACATCGACACCAGCAGCGGTATCGGTGTGCTGGTCGTGGTCGGCCAACTGGCGGACAGCGGCGATCATGACTTGAGCGGGTGAGACTCCGTGCGAGGACGCGAGTGACTCGATCAAGCTGATCACGTCCTCGGGAACCGTCAACACCATGTCCATACCTACTGATTATAGGACCCGGCTGTGCCGTTCGGGCAGGGATAACCCAAACGTGCTGCCAGAGCGGCTGGACCAGTGTGCTCGGTGCTGCAGGCGGGTAGAGTGTTCCGCCCTATGGCTGATGCGGCGGCACTCTTTCCGGACCTTGCCGCTGAGCGAGAGCATTTGGCTTCCTCTCGCCATCATCGGCAGCGGATGATTACGCAGTTGCTGGCGGCGATTGAGAATCACACGGCTGCGGACGAGATTACGCAGGAGTACGTGGAGATGACGGTGGAGGAAGCCGTCATCGATCTGCGCTCCCCCGGCGCTGGTGACTTCTTCGGTCGTATCGATGACGAGGACGGCTCTCGCTGGTACGTCGGGCGCCGACATATTGAGGATGAAAAGCACGACCCGCTGGTGGTGGATTGGCGGGCCGGAATCGCTGCGCCGTTCTACCGGGCAACCGGTATCGACCCGCTCGGTCTGAAGTTCCGCCGCCGCTTCAAGCTCACCGAAGGCGAGATCACCACCTACCTCGATGAGCATCTCGATGACGCCGATGAAAGCGGCGTGGGCAGTGGTATCCCCGACCCGGTACTGGCCGAAATCGGCGCAGCTCGCACGGGTGCCATGCGCGAAATCGTGGCCACCATTCAGGGTGAGCAGGACGTGGTCATCCGTTCATCGCTCGAAGGTTGCCTAGTCGTGCAGGGTGGCCCCGGTACCGGAAAGACGGCTGTTGGTCTGCACCGCGCCGCCTACCTTCTGTTCCAACATCGGCGTGAGTTGGTGCGCACGGGTGTGTTGGTCATCGGGCCGAACAAGGTGTTTCTCGATTACATCGGCAACGTGCTGCCGTCGCTCGGCGAGCGGTCGGTGCAACAGCAAACGCTGCTCGACCTGTGCATTCCAAAAGTTCCCATCGACGGCGAGGACACAGTCGAGGTGGCCCGCCTGAAAGGCTCGGCGCGGATGACCGAGGTGATCGAGCGAGCGGCTCGTCAGGCCATCGTTCGCCCGGTCGCAGCCGTTCGTGTTCCTCTCGGCGTTCGCACCGTCGTGATCGAGCCAGAAGACATGAGCAACTGGATTGATCAAGCCCTTGATTCGCAACAGCCCCTCAACAAGAGGCGAGTCGGGTTGAAGGCCATCATGACGAACGAGATGCGGCGCCGATCGGGCAAGGACAACGCCAAAGCCGACGCGTTGCGCACCACCCTCGACAAGGCGTGGCCTCTCGTACAACCGAAGGCGTTGATCGAAAAACTGTTGTCGAACGCCGACCTCCTCGCAGCTGCAGCCGACGGTTTGTACACGCCCGAGGAACAACAGCTGTTGCTGACCAGGGTGGGTCGCAAGAAAGCGTGGACAGCGGCCGATCAGGTGTTGGTCGACGAGGCCAACAACCAACTGAACGGGTCACCGACAACCGTTGGCCACATCGTGGTGGATGAGGCGCAGGACCATTCCGCGCTCGCCCTCATTGCCATCGGGCGCCGCTGTCCGGCACGTTCGTTCACCATCCTCGGCGACCTCGCCCAGTCGACCGGTGCCGCCGGTCAGGAGGATTGGGCCGACGTGCTGCAGTGGCTCGGCTCCGGTACAGCCGACAACCGAGTGGAACATCTCACCATTGGCTACCGCGTGCCTGCGCCGGTGCTCGACGTTGCCAACCGACTGCTGCCGCTCACCGGCGTGACGGTGCCCGCCAGCCGCTCGGCTCGAACCGAAGGCGGGCCACCAGCGGTCCGGCTGACCAGTTCAGCCGACTTGGCAGCAGCCGTCGTGGCCGAGGTGACTGCACTCAAACATCACCACAAACTCACGGCCGTCATTGCGCCCGACAACGTTCGGGACGATATCGACATGGCACTTGTCGCGGCCGGGTGGCAGCCAGTGCAACGGGTGCAGGATGTCGAGCGGGGTGACGTGCCGGTCTTTTCCCCCGAGGTCGTGAAGGGTCTCGAGTTTGATGGTGTGGTTCTGGTGAACCCCGGCGACATTCTCGACGGCACCCAACGCGGGGCCAGAGTGCTTTACGTCGCCATGACCCGCGCCGTACAAAACCTCTCACTCATCTCCGACAAACCTCTCCCCGAAGTGCTCTCCTCGATCCGGTCCACCGGCATGTAATCAGAAGCATCCGATGCGTCATGCGTGGCAACAACGAGGGCGAGAGCAAGAAGGGTGAGCGGAGCCAGGCTGACGGAGAGCATCAGCTGTTACCGAACTCAGGCTCAGTGCGCACGATGGTGATGTTTCCTATGCCGACCTTTAGATCGAGATCGATCGTGCGGATGGCGCCATCGGGGTTGTTCGTGCGATTGACATGCACATTGGTGCCGCCGGTGTCCTGGTCAGCGATCTTTACGTCGCCGATACTCACGTGGGTGCGCAGCGTGTAGCCCACGTTGCTCGGTACCAGCACCTCAATCTGACCAACCCCAATGCGGTACTGCAACGGTTGCGGAGTCGTGACGCCGCGCAGATCGACTTTGATGTGTCCGGCGGAAAGCGCACGTTCGGCGGGATCACCGTTGACATCGGCGGCAGTGAGAATCAACTCGCCTGACCTGCCGTTGAGCGGGACACCGGCGTTGGAATACCACCGGGCAAAGGGCAGCAGAGTGAGGAGGCCAAGCAGCGGCAGCACCAGCGCCCACGATGGTCGACGGGCAAACATGCCGACCACGAACCCGACGAGCAACACGACGAACCCGGCAAACAGGACAGTGAACACATTGGCGAACGGCGACAGCACGACCATCGTCCCAATCGACGCAGCGAATGATGCCCAGCCCCATCCCTTCTTCCGGGCAACGACCCGAGCAGGAACCGGCACCGCCGCTTGAACGTACGGCGGTGGCCATGTCGGTCCGCCAACGGCGGTGGGCCGCGCGCCGGCGGGGCGATCCTTCGTCCACAAGTAATAACCGGCACTGCCCAGTGCGGCGACGGCGAGGAGATCAAACGAGCCGCCATTGAAGAACGCATAAGCGACCAGAGCGATACCGGCAATGGCCGCAAGAAGTCGATCGGGTCGACCACCTGATATCCGATCGCCGAGGGAATTGACCTCGCCGACCTTGGGGATGAGCGCAGCCGCAGCCAAATAGGCGAACAGGCCGAGCCCACCGGCAAACGACAACAGCACGAAGGCAATACGCAGCACGCCAACGGGTGCACCGGTGTAGTCGGCCAAACCCTTGGCCACGCCGAGCCAGCGCGTCTTGTCGACGGCGCGATAAAGGTGGCGCACCGGAGGAACCGGCGGCACGGGTGGAGGGAGGGGGTTACGGAATTCGTTGTCGGTCATTGGGTTCATGGAACGAGCATGCGCCTCGTCGAGTGTGAACGGTATCGGGCAGGCCCCGCTACATACCCTGATTCTCGACTCAGGGTGGTCCCTGATGACATCGAACGGCGAGGAGTGCGACGATAGATACATGTCGGCCACCCCGGCGGCACCGGGCCGTCGCAGTTTTGCTCGTTCCAGCAACGACCGGGTGTTGGCAGGCGTCGCAGCAGGAATCGCGACCCGCTGGGGCGTGGACGCCCTGGCCGTTCGAGCTGCATTCGTGTTGTTGTCGGTGGCAGGCGGTGCTGGCATTGCTCTCTATCTGGTGGCATTGGCCTTCGCCGAGACGCCAACGCCAACCCCGACAGCGGCGGCAACGGCTACCTCCACCCGGCGATCGTGGGCCGTGCTGTGCTTCACGCTTGCCGCGTTGTTCATTTTGCGCCGACTCCATGTGTGGGTCGGTGACGCATTGGCCTGGCCGGTTGCGTTCCTGGTTGCTGGTTCGCTTGTGGTCTGGTTGCGACGGCCAGACTCTGCTGCCGAGGCGCGTCGTATCACTAAGTTGGTACGCAATCCCCCGCCGCTTCCGAGAGTTATTCTCGGATTGGCGTTGAGTGTGATCGGCATCGTCATGCTGACCGTCACGACCGGATCGTCATCCCAAGTTGGTGGCCTGATTGCCGCCGTCGTCGCGGTCATTGTCGGGCTGGTACTGACCGCTGGGCCGTGGGTGTTGAAGGTCGGGCGGGAACTTTCCGATGAACGACGTGAACGTATTCGTGGCGAGGAACGTGCGGAGCTGTCCGCACACCTGCATGACTCTGTACTGCAGACCCTCACGCTCATTCAGCGACAGGCCGATGACCCTGACGCCATCGTGAAACTGGCGCGTCAGCAGGAGCACGAATTGCGTGACTGGCTCTACGGCCGAGCGACTCCCGGCGAGGCAACCGTGCGCGGCGAAATGGAGGCAGTGGCGCGCGATGTTGAGGCAAGACATGGTGTGACGATTGAAGCTGTGCATGTCGGTGATCGACCGCTTGACCCAGCCACTCGTGCCTTGACCGAAGCCACCCGCGAGGCCCTGGTGAACGCCGCTAAACACGCTGGCGTCGCCACTGTTTCGCTCTACGTTGAGAACGGCCCTGAAGCGACAACGGTCTTCGTGCGAGACAGAGGACGCGGCTTCGATCCAGCCGCCGTTGCCGCCGATCGCGTCGGCATTCGTGAATCAATCCGCGGCCGCCTCACCCGACTGGGCGGAACATCGGAGATCTCCTCCGTACCGGGACAGGGCACAGAGATAGAGATGCGCATACCTCACACCAAGGGCAGCACATGATCCGGGTGGTGCTGGTGGATGACCACGGCCTGTTTCGCGCTGGCGTTCGCGCTGAACTCGATGGCCGTGTCGATGTCGTGGGCGAAGCAGCCGATGCCGCCAGCGCGGTAAAGATCATCACCGATCTGAAACCCGACGTGGTGCTACTGGATGTCCACATGCCCGGCGGTGGTGGCGCGCTGGTGCCGCCAGCCGTGCACGAGACCGAGCCCGCCGTGCGGTTTCTGGCGCTCTCGGTCAGCGATGCTGCCGAGGACGTCATTGCGGTCATACGCGCCGGCGCTCGCGGCTACGTCACCAAGAACATCGCTACCGCTGATCTCGTCGATGCCATCACCCGGGTGCACGCCGGGGACGCCGTCTTCTCACCACGGCTGGCTGGTTTCGTGCTCGATGCGTTCTCGTCAGCTCCGAGCCCGGTCACCGACGACGAAATGGATCGCCTTTCACCTCGGGAACAAGAGGTACTTCAGCTCATCGCCCGGGGCTACACGTACCGGGAAATCGCCAGCGGCCTGTTCCTTTCGGTGAAAACGATTGAGACCCACGTGTCGGCGGTGCTGCGGAAACTCCAGCTGTCGAATCGCCATGAATTGACCG
>JAYTKG010000299.1:0-3566 GCA_043730435.1 Acidimicrobiia bacterium
ACAACAGGCTGGTATCGGCAAACGCCACCAGCGCAACACCAAAGGCCGCAGTCACCAGATCCGTGGCCGCGCGCAGGCTCAACGCTGGCCAAACCAGACGAGGAAGATGACGGGGCAGCTCCCCCACCATGATCAGCCCCCGCTGCGCAGACCAAACGCTGTGCTCGCAGCGATGGCGCCAATGACAGCAAGCAGAACTCCGGGCACGGTTGGTTTCCAACGTCGCCGTAAGCCGATGCACTCTGCGGGCTCAGAGGCGACCGCCCTGAGCAGTCCGGACGAGTGGCCCTGGCGGCAGGACCAACGACTCTGGGAAACGGGTCACGGGAGCGCGATAACAGAGCTACCACTCTCACGAAAGAAGTCACCATGATCGAAGTCCACGCCGATGCTGTTGTCGAGCAGCTAGGTGAGCCCGAGTGCGAATCACTCCTCGCCATCACGAACTTCGGGCGAATCGGTTTTTGTGATGAGCGCGGACCAATGATCCTGCCAGTCAACTACGTCATCGTTAACGGTGAGATTGTCTTTCGCACCGATGCAACAACGGTTCTTACGAACGTCTCGATGAAGTCGGTCGTCTTCGAGATCGATGGTTGGGAGAGCGCATCGGTTGCGTGGAGCGTCGTTGCGCGCGGCCACGCCCTCGAGGTGACCCGGGCGCTCGGTGCCGAGTATGACGACCTGCGATCCGTGCACATTCCGGTGTTCGCCCCCGGCGCGAAATCCCACTGGTTCGCGATGGACGTGGAAAGCATCAGCGGTCGACGTATCACCACCCAGGTAACCGCCGTCGGTTGAGCGTGGCTCACTTCCGATGGAGCAGTGAGCGCAGCCGAGATGCGGGAGCGGGCGCTGAAGACCGATGTTCCGGTTTGGTAACGATCAATAACTCCTCCCCTGTGCTCGGCCGATGAAGCCACATTTCCTTGATGATTACGGTCGCTGCACCGGCCATCGGTACAGCTAAGAGCGCGCCAACGAACCCGAACAGCTCCACGCCGATCAGCACGCTCAAGAGCACGACCAGTGGATTCACACGAACGGTGCGAGACATGATCACCGTCTGCAAGACGCTGTTTTCGAACTGTTGGTAGAGGGCGAAGAAAACGAGAGCGATGATGCCAGCGGTCGGGCTCACAAAGAAAGCGGCGATCACCGCAGCAATTGCCCCGAGGGTTGCACCGACCAACGGAATGAGATCAGCGAACGCAACCCAGAGAGCCAGAATGAGTGGTCCGGCACAACCGCTAATGAGCAGGTTTCCGCTCATGTATCCGCTGACCGCTGATGCTGCGTCGCGCCCGACATGGCCTACCAGGGTCCGATGCCGTAGAGGCATCATGCGAAGGCCCGCACGACTCAACAACGTCGATTGGCTGAGCATGAGACATGTCGTAACAGCGACCGTCACAATGGCGAGCAAGGACTGCACCACCGAGCCGAGATATCCAGGCGCCGCGTCCTCAATGGATTTGGCACCGCTGATTAGTGACGCCTCGTTCTGCTGAACAATTCGCTGCAGACCAAGTCGCTGCAGCAGCTTTCCGACTTGACCCTCACCGGCAGATGCCTGTCGAACCGTTCCCGGCAAGTCGGTCACAATGTCAACAAGTTGTCGTCGCAAGGGGACGACGAAGAGAGCCATGAGGCCAGCAATAAAGGCGGTGGCCAGAAGCACGACGATTGCAACCGCCAGGCCTCGGCGAACGTGAAACCGGTGCTGTAGCCAGCCGACCGGGCGGGCCAGAACCAGGGCGAAGAAGCCAGCTACGAGCACCCAAACAATAACTCGGGAAGACAGATACACCACGGCCAGGGTGAGGGCAGTGACGATGACAAGCCCAATCGTCGCAACGATTGTTCGCCATGGAACATCGGTCCAGGTCTGCTTCGGGTGGCGCTTGGCGGCTTCTCCATCAGCGAGATCACTCCGGGTGTCGCCGACCCCGCGTGCCGCCCCCACCCCGAGCGACGAAGGCAGCAACAAATCACTTGTGTTTATCTCACGGGATTCAGAATGACCGGACACCCACACCCCTTACCCTCAGACCGAGACATGAAACCCTACAAACGTCTCGACAAGCGGATACTAGCGAGCGTGGGACAGCGCTCGTGCTTGCTATTCCGCCAAGGCGTAGTGGTGCTCGAGTTCACGTTCCTTCATTGGTGAAAGGACGTGATCACGAGCGGCCTTTGGCGAGTGCAGAATTGTCTGCTTGTCGTAGGGCACAACGACCGCTCCGTTCTCGCTCATGTACGTCTTAGCGACAAGGGGCACGTAGTGGGTCGCCTTCAAGAAGCCGGTGGCAACGACGCCCCATCGAGGCTGCTCGGTGCGGTGATCATACACGATGTCGGTGATTTTGCCGACTGCGACACCGTTTTCGTCGACGACTTCATGACCGCGGAACTGCGCGTCGTCCGGTAGTTCAAATGGTACTGATTGGTCTGACATAGCGACCTCCAAGGTCGGTAGGTGAGTAGCCCGTCGCCGAGCAGGCGCGCGCCGAACAGGCTGTGGATTTGAGGTGGTTCGTGCCCGGTCAGTTACCGGACGTCACGCACGTCAGTGGGTAGCGGGCCGTGGCCAGCAGACGGGCAACATGGAGCTGTCGAGCATCTGACCTCCTCATCGTCGTCGCTGGGTCGAAGAACGCCCAGCACCGAGACTGCACCGATGAGTGTACCAGCGCGTCGCTTTGTGTCCACGGCTCGATCGTCTTTGGACTGAGAAACATCGTCGGCGGCAGCAACACCCGAACCGAACGAGCCAGGGTGAAGCCGCCCAACGCCCCGAATCGCTTCGCCACCATTGATCCGAAGGAGAGGCCCGGCGCGTGAAGAACGAATTTTCGTTAGGGTTTCCGGCACCCCATGGCCCCGTGCTGTGGTCAATGCTCGTCCCGGGTGTCGCGTGGCATGGTTAGGGTGAAGCGGGCGCCGCCGAGCGGCGCGTCGTCGACGTCGACATGGCCGCGATGTCGTCGAGCGATGGCGGCCACGATGGCGAGGCCCAGGCCGGCACCTCCGTCGTTGCGGGAGCGGGCTTCGTCCAGTCGAGTGAATCGCTCGAAAATCGCTGCACGGTCTTTGGGTCGGATGCCGGCGCCGTCGTCATCGACCACGACCTGACAGTGGCCGTCGGTGGTTGATGTTGCGATCGCGACGGTCGTCGAGGCGTGGCGGCTGGCGTTGTCGAGCAGGTTTCGGACCGCCCGGTCGATCTCGCGGGTATCACCGATGACCCGAGCCGCAGTGACGCGGGTTGTGTCCACGGTCAAGGTGGTCCGGGTGCGGAGGTCGAGGGCCGCTCTGAGTGCTACGTCGTCGAGATCGATCTCGTCATGGGCGGCTACTGCGTCGTGAGACGTACGAGCGAGGTAGAGGAGGTCATGGAGGAGTCGATAAAGGTCGATGGAGTCTTCGTGCACTCGGCACAGCGTCGCCTGCGACGGTTCCCGGTTGGGGTGGGCGATGGCAACCTCGAGGTCGGTCATCATTCGAGTTAGTGGCGTGCGCAACTCATGCGACGCGTCGTCGACGAACTGCTGCTGACGGATGCT
>JAYTKG010000300.1:0-2994 GCA_043730435.1 Acidimicrobiia bacterium
TGGTCGGGTCCTGTGCAACGTTCGTCTGTGAACCAGGTCAGGTCAGGAATGAAGCAGCCTTCAGCGGAAACGGCCGTGTGCCGCAGATCGCCTGGCCATCACCTCACTCAGCACCGCTAGCCCGGCGAACGACGTCCCGCCCGCGGGCCTGAGAAATCCGGGGCCATGGGCGATGGTGGAGGCGTGGCGGGTATCCTCGGCGGCATGGCTTACCAATCGCTCTACCGGCGTTATCGCCCACGCCGTTTTGCCGATATGCGGGGCCAAGAGCATGTTGTTTTGGCGCTTCGCAACGCGGTTCGGGATGATCGGCTGGGCCACGCTCACCTGTTCAGCGGGCCCCGGGGCACCGGAAAGACAACCTCGGCCCGCATCCTGGCCAAGGTGCTGAACTGCACCAACGTGCAGGACGGCGAACCGTGCTGCGAGTGCGTCAGCTGTAAGGCGGTGGAGGCGGGCACCAGCTACGACGTACACGAACTCGACGCGGCCAGCAACAACGGCGTCGACGCGATGCGCGATCTCATCGAGAAGGCTTCGCTGGGAACACCGGGTCGCCACAAGGTGTACATCCTCGACGAAGTGCACATGCTCTCAAAGGCCGCCGAAGCGGCGTTGTTGAAGACGCTGGAGGAACCGCCGCCGCACGTCATTTTCGTGTTGGCCACTACCGATCCGCAGAAGGTTTCCGAGACCATCCGCAGTCGCTGTCAGAAGTTGCAGTTCAATCTCATCAGCGCCGATGTGCTTGCCGATCACGTCCGTTGGATCATCAAGGACGCAGGGCTCACGGTGAGCGACGACGCCATCGAAACCGTGGTGCGCCAGGGCGGAGGCTCGGCCCGCGACACGCTCTCGGCACTCGAACAGGTCGTTGCCGCTGGCGGTGTAGCACCCGATGCCGAACCACTCGACGAACTCATCGAAGCACTCATCGATGCCGATAGCGGCCGGGCGATAGTTGCAGTTGCAACTGCTGTCCGAGACGGACGTGACGCTCGCACGCTCACCGAAAATGTGGTCGCTCACCTTCGTGACTGTTTCTTGTCACTGATGTCTCCCGAGTTGGTGCAACTGCCCGATCGCAGTGCGCAGCGCGTGCTTGATCAAGGCAAGCGACTCGGGGTTGCATCCACCGTGCGGGCGATGGAAGTGCTGGGCGAGATGTTGGTAGAACTTCGCCATGCGCCCGACCCACGTCTGTTGCTTGACGTTGCCATTGTTCGTCTGACCAATGTTGCATCCGACACCAGCCCGGCCGCGCTGCTAGCCCGGTTGGAGCGGCTGGAACAGGCAGTGTCGTCGGGCGGAACCATCACAGCCGCAGCACCGTCGACGAGCGCAGCCCAAGAAACCGCTAATCGGCCAGCAGGCAACGCGCCGGGTTCTACCCAGGCCAAGATCGACCGGCTCGCTGGTAACGCACCCGCTGCCGGTTCCACGCAGGCGCGCATTGAACGGCTGGCCGGGAACGCACCAGTCGCGCCCGATAGCGAAGTTGAAGACGATGGCCGCGCCCCCGTAGCGGATCGCCCGGCGGGTGCAACACCGGCGGCAGTCGATGTGGCCCCAACTGTGGCTGCTACTCCCCCGGCAGCTGCCGAGCGAGCCAAACTCGGAACCCGCGTCAACCGGCCAGCTACAACCAGTACCCCCGTTGCGGCCGCTCCATCAACACCTTCTGCCGCGGCGACCGCTGCAGCCCGTCTAGCCAGCGAGGCCGCCGCCATAGAACCGCCCGTATCCCCTCAACCGGCAGTCGCAGTCGCCACAGGCCCTCTCCCCGGCCGGGACGAGTTGACACTGCAATGGGCCGACCACATCCTTCCTAAGTTGAAGGGTCTGCCCAAGGCCATTTATGCCCCCGGACGATTCATCGACAGCGAGAGCGGCAGCGCGGTATATGCCCTTCCCTCCACCACGCCGCTCGCCAAGGGCGAGCAGTATCGGGCAGAGGTAGAAGCCGCGCTAGCTCGACATTTCGGTCGTCCGGTCCCGCTCAAACTGATCGCCGACAAGCCCGAGGTTGATCGCAGTCGACCCACTACAACCGACGCTGGCCCATATGAGGAAGAGGTGTACGACCCCGCCGAACTGGTTGATGCACCACCGGAAATCGCCCGCACCGGTATGGACAAACTGGTCGAAGCCTTTCCCGGCGCTGAGCTGCTCGACGAGCAGAACTAGGCGCGCGTGGCATCCAACTACGCCCTTCCCGTTCAGACTCTCATTGACGAACTCGGCCGCCTTCCCGGCATCGGTCCGAAGTCAGCTCAGCGCATTGCGTTTCATCTCCTCAAGCTCCCCGTCGAGGATGCTCGCCGTCTGGCCCATTCCATTACCGACGCGAAGGCCAGGGTTGCGTTCTGCAGCCGCTGCTGGAACATCTCCGAAGGCGACCTGTGCGGCATCTGTATGGATGATCGTCGGGACACCTCTGTCGTGTGCGTGGTTGAGGAAGCTCGTGATGTCGTGGCCATCGAACGCACCGGTGACTTCAAGGGTCGCTACCACGTGTTGCTCGGCGCCGTGAGTCCTATCGATGGCATCGGCCCCGATCAGCTGAAGATCCGCGAACTGCTCATTCGCATCCAGCCCGAGGGCATCGAAGAAGTTGTACTTGCAACGAATCCGAATCACGAGGGCGAAGTCACCGCCATGTACCTGGCCAAGTTGTTGAAACCGTTAGAGCTGAAAGTCACCCGGCTCGCCAGTGGCCTGCCCGTCGGCGGTGACCTCGAGTACGCCGACGAAGTCACCCTCAGCCGCGCCCTCGAAGGCCGCCGCGTCCTCGAAGCCTGATTCTGGTCGGCTGCAACGACGCTGAACATCCTTCAGTCACGCCAGATTCCATCGGGTGAAATATGGCGTGACTGAAACGGCCAGAGCGGCGTTACGAGATCTGACGAGTCGTAAAAATGCACCGAGGTACCGGTCCTTGAGCCAGAAGCGGGCGGTCTTCATGTGGCTCAAGGGCCGATACCCCAGATTGTG
>JAYTKG010000301.1:0-8059 GCA_043730435.1 Acidimicrobiia bacterium
CCTGCCAACCGGCGTGCGTGACCGCATTGGTGATGCGCTCACCGCGATCACTGACGTGCTCGCGCTGCGACCGACCGAGGCGGTTCGCCCACTGCCGATAGCTGGCCTCGGACTCGGCGCGGTGGCAGATTTCCGACATGGTGCGCACCACCAATCTCGGGTCGTCGCCAATGGCGGTTTCCCCCGACAGCATCACGGCGTCTGTTCCGTCAAACACCGCGTTGGCGACGTCGCTCACTTCGGCACGAGTGGGCGCGGGTGATGTGATCATGCTCTCCAACATTTGCGTGGCAGTGATGACCGGGATACCGGCTTGCACACACTTACGGATGATGCGCTTTTGCAGATGCGGTACCTCCGACAGTGGGCAGTCGATGCCGAGATCACCGCGGGCCACCATGACCGCGTCGCTCTCGGCCAGAATCTCATCGAGCGCAACGACGGCATTGGCCGTTTCGATCTTGGCGATCAGGCGCGGCATGTGGCCGCCCTTCAACTCGTCTCGCACGCGTCGCAGATCGGCGCCGGCACGCACGAACGACACCGCCAGGAAGTCGACCCCCTCGGCTGCCATGATGACAGCCAACTCCAGGTCTCGTGTCGTCGGGGTGTGCAGACGCAGTCGTTCGGCTGGGATATGCACGCCGGGGCGACCCTGTGTGAGTCCGCCCGATTCGACCTTTCCGACCGCGGAGATGTGGTCCACGCTTTGGATCCGCAGCGTGATAGCGCCGTCTCCGAGCACCACCCGGTCACCGGCCGCCAAATCGCTGAGGAGCGTTTCGTAATCGACGGTTATCACGGAGGCCGAGCTGGCACCCTTGCCCGGGGTGAGATGCACGATCGACCCTTCGGGCAGCATGGTGCCGCCTTCGGGAAACTGACCGGCGCGCACTTTGGGGCCGGGCAGGTCGGCCAGAATACCGATGGGCCGACCGAGCCGAAGCGCAGCGGCACGCACCGCATGAAGGCGAGCAATATGATCTTCAACAGGACCGTGGCTGAGGTTGATGCGGACCACATTGACCCCGGCAGCTAACAGCCCGTCGAGGGCAGCGGGATCACTGGTCGCAGGCCCAAGCGTGGCCACGATTTTGGTGCGTCGAGCTACCGTCATACTGCTGCTTCGACCATGATCTCCACGAGTAGATTCGATGATGCCAGCCGAGACTCCACCGTTGCCCGAGCGGGCGTGTGTCCGGCCGGCACCCAGGCATCCCACGCCTCGTTCATCGACGGGAAATCGGCGATATTGCTGAGCCAAATGTTGGCCTTCAAGATCTTGGACTTGTCGGAACCGGCAAGCGCCAGCACCCGGTCGATAGTGGCCAGAATCTGCTCGGTCTGGCCTTTCACGCCAGCGGTGGCGTCACCGGCAACGACGCCGGCCATGTAGACGGTGCCGTTGTGCACGACAGCCTGGGACATACGGGGGCCGACTTCAATACGCTCGATAGACATGGCCGCTACCGTACCCGGCGCGGGGCCGTCGTCTTCAGGCTGCTAGCTCGCAAGCTCGGGTCGGTCACGAAAGAGGTCGAGGGCTTCGGGGTTGGCCAGGGCTTCTTTGTTGCGTACCTGGCGGCCGTTCACGATGTCGGCGACCGCCAGTTCGGTGATCTTGTTGCTGCGGGTGCGCGGGATGTCGGCCACGGCAACAATGCGTGAGGGCACGTGGCGGGGCGTGGTGTTGTCCCTTAATCGTTTGCGGATGGCCGCTTCCAGTTCGGGGGTGAGGGTGGCGCCTTCGGCCATCTTTACGAACATCACGATACGGGTGTCGTTGTCCCACTCCTGACCGACGGCGATGGCTTCGATGACCTCGGGAAAGTCCTCCACCTCGCGGTAGATCTCGGCGGTGCCGATGCGCACCCCACCCGCATTGAGGGTGGCGTCGGATCGGCCGTACAGGATCATGCCACCGTGGTCGGTCCACGCCGCGAAATCACCTTGCGCCCATACCCCGGGGAAGCGGTCGAAGTAGGCGTCGTGGAAACGAGCTCCATCAGGGTCGTTGAGGAACGACAGCGGTACGGACGGGAACGGCTTCGTGCAGACCAGTTCGCCCTTCACGCCGGCACCGAGCGATTCGCCGTTGATGCCGTAGACGTCCATCGCCATGCCGAGCGCCGGTCGTTGCAGTTCGCCGGTGTACACCGGCTTGGTGACGTCACCGCCGACGAGGCATCCACACAAATCAGTTCCGCCCGACATCGACTGCAGGTGTACATCTTTGGCGACCGCGTCGTACACGTACTGGAAGGAGTCGTCCGACAGCGGTGAACCGGTCGAACACAGTGTGCGAATCGAGCCGAGCTGATGGGTGTCGATCGGGCGCAACTCGGCTTTGCGGCACGCGTCGATCCACTAGGCCGAGACGCCCATCAGCGTGAATTCGTGACGCTGCGCGAGGTCGAACAGGGAGGCCGGACCGGGGTAGAACGGGCTACCGTCGAATAGCACGATGGTGGCTTTGGCGGCCAGGTTGGAGGCCAGCCAGTTCCACATCATCCAGCCGCAGGTCGTGAAATAGAACACCACGTCGCCGGGACGAATGTCACATTGCAACTGCTGTTCCTTGCGGTGCATGAGCAGGATCCCACCCTGGCGGTGCTCGATGCATTTCGGCTTCCCGGTCGTCCCCGACGAATAGAGAATGTAGAGGGGATGATCGAACGGAAGCCGCTCGAACTGGAGCTGTGCGTTGCCGTGGGACGCGACGGCGTCGGCCCACGTGACGGCCTTGTTGATGCCCGCAGTATTCGGGGTTTCGGTGAGGTTGCCGACCACGATCACTTCGCGCAACGTGGGCAATTGCGCTTCGATTTCGGCCAGACGTTCGAGGCATTCGAAGCGCTTCCCGTTATAGAGATACCCATCGGCGGCGACCAGCACGACCGGGTCCACCTGGCTGAACCGGTCGACCACACCGGCGGTGCCGAAGTCGGACGAGGTGGACGTGAACACCGCACCGACTGATGACGCGGCGAGCATCGTGATGACCGTCTCGGGCAGGTTCGGCATCCATGCCGCGACCCGCTCACCGGGCTGCACGCCCAGACGACGAAACTCGGCCGCGAGCGACGCGACGGCCCACCGCAGTTGCTCCCACGTGAGGCGACGGCGCAGGCCGTCCTCCCGCTCGAACACGATGGCGATTTCGGACTGATCGGCCGGACCGACCAGCAGATTCTCGGCGAAGTTCAGGCTGGCGTCTGGAAAGAACCGCGTGTCCAGGAAACCCTTCGCATCGATGACTGCGGTGCCCTTGTCGCCGATGATGCCGCACACATCCCACACTGTGTCCCAAAACTGTTCGGGCTCAGCCAGGCTCCACGTGTGCAGCTCATCACTTTCGGCTAGCGCAAGGTCATACCGGGCATTGACGCTGACCCGGAACGAGTCGAGCCCACTTGAGGCAATGCGGTCGGCGGAGGGTGTCCAGAGCGGCGTAGTCACATGGCGATCGTAGATGGTGCGCTGCCACGGTCGAAGCGGTGCAACACGCCGACAAAGAACGCCAGCACGTGACCGATGGCGAACGCGAAGACGAAGGTACCGACCCCGAGCCGTCCACCGAGCGCCCAGCCGAGCACAAGCACCGTCACCTCGATGGCGAGGCGTACGTGGGCGATCGGGCGATTGAACTTCTTCCCAATGCTGGTCATAAGCCCGTCGCGTGGTCCGGGCCCGAGTTGTGTTGATAGATACAGCGCGCCGCCAATGCCGACGGTGACGAGTCCGCCGGCCAGCATGGCGCAGCGTCCGACGAAACTGTCGATGCTGCCGACGTTTCGGTCGAGGATCTCCACCACGCTGCCGATGATGACTGCGTTTGCAACTGTCCCCAGACCGGGCCGTTGGCGCAACGGAATCCATAGCAGCAGAACGACGGCCGACGTGATGACCGTGACCGTGCCGATGCCGATGTTGGTGTGCCTGTCGATGCCGCCCGCAAAGACCGACCAGGGCGAGTTCCCGAAACGACTCGCAATCAGCAGCCAGTCACCGAACCCGAACAGCATGAGGCCCGCAACCAGAATGGCCACCGGCTTGGGCTCCCTGGACCATCGTGTTGCTGAACTCCATGAAAACATGGGCACGGCTTTGGCGACGCGTGATTCGGTGGATGTCGCCATGGTGCTCTCAGCCTGACAGATGACACTGAACCCGCCAAACGGATTGCGGCTGCCAAACTGCTGCCGATCACGCTTACTGGCATCGTCGGCGCGACGGAACCGACGCTCTGTCACTCGTGGTTGATGAGCTGATTCCGGTCGTAGATCGCGAACTCGGTGTGTTGCCTCGCGCCATCCTCGGTTGGTCGATGGGTGGCTACGGCTCGATACTCGCCGCGGAACAATACCCTTCGCTGTTCCGCGCGGTCTGCGCCGCCAGTCCGGCGTTGTGGCTGACTGCGAAGGAGTCAGCGGACGGTGCATTCGATTCGGCCGATGATTACGTCGCCCACGACGTGTTTGCCAATGTCGCCGCGCTGTCGTCGCTTCGTGTTCGGGTCGATTGTGGCACCGACGACGGCTTTATCAATGCTGCCCGTACCTTCGCCACCAAACTGCCGAACCCGAACCTTGGCAACTTCGGGCCCGGCCTCCACGACGGGCCTTACTGGCGCTCCATCGCGCCCGCCCAAATCGCCACGATCGCGTCGGCCTTTCAATCCTGAACAGGGGGTTCCGCTCGATTTCGACTTGAGCCGTGGCCCATCAGTTTTGCCCAGGAATAGCTTGGGACCCGCACCTGGACCACATTGTTCTGTTCCGCTTCTTTGCGACTTTTCGTTTCTAGGGTCATGTCGGCGGCGACGATTTTGGCGCGATAACGAGTGGTGCGCGGAACGTAGCCAAGCCGGTACTTGCCCCATGCCACCCGCTCCACCCGGCCACGATTCCGCTCGGCACGAAGGAGATCAGAAACGAACTTGCTCGGCAGCGGCCCGAGATCCACCCCAAACGTATTCAGCTGTTCGACCAACTCCGCAACGCGATGCAACGAACCCTGCGGTTCCAGGGCGATGAGGAGCACGTAACGCAGCTTCAAATCTCTCATGCCCGAAATCTACGGAGGGGGTGTCACAGAGATGCGAGAAAGAGCCGCTACGAAGCGAAAAGTCGCAAAGAAGCGGAACAGAACAGGTAGTCGACGCTGCCATGCCCGGAGCAATTCCTCACAGATCAGCTGATGATCGACTTGTCGCCGTCGCACCCGGCGGCCTTCTGCTCAGCGCTGCGTAACCGCTACGCGGTCGGCTCGACGCTTAGGCCAATCTCTTTCAGAATGACCTTCACCCGTTCAATTCGCGCCTTGTTTTCCGGCACCGCCAAGTACGCATCCACGATCGGCCGCTCGGCCGCTCAGCCGCTCGACGCCGAAGGTACGGCTCGGCCTCACATCGATACTGGCCAAGAGCGAGTTGGCGTTCCAGCGACTGCATCTCAGCTACACCCTCGTACGTTCCGTTCTTCAGGGCCTCCTGGTTTGCGTTGAACAACTCGCCGTATCTGTCCCAATTCAGCTCCGGGTGCTGATTTGCGCAGGCCCGGTGTCGGGGAGAACAGCCGAAGGTGCCGGGAGAACGAGCGGGAGACGATCGCGCCGGTGCCGTCAGCACGAAGGCCCATCGCACGAGCCCCGGGGCCAACTCGCCGAAGAGGGTGTCCACCCCCGAAGCTCTGTCGACCTAAAATTCCGCAGTGCGGCTGACCTGGATTCATCCCTTCGACGGATGCGCATGTTCGACGCGGCTTTGTAGGGTGGGCGGCATGCGACGACGTGTCCCGCGAAATGTCCTGGCCGTCGTGATTGTCGTCATCGTTGCGGCATGCGCGTCAAATTCGACTTCTACGTCGGGTACAACCCGTGCCCCGACCGCTGCGACGTCAGTGTCAGCTGCCACCACCGCCACTACCGTCGAGACCGCCACGACCACCGCCACTACCGTCGAGACCGCCGCCGCGACTGCGGACAAGAAGGTGTCGTTCTCCAACGAAATCCTTCCCATCCTGCAAAACAACTGTGCGTCGTGCCACACGGCAAACGGGCCCGGTGTCGCACACCTGAACCTCGCCACCGCCGAGGAAGCAGCTGCCCGTGCGGCTGACATCAGCGGCATCGTTTCAGCCCGTGCCATGCCACCGTGGCCGGCCGGTGGCAACGGGCTGAAGTTCAAGGGTGATCGGAGGCTCACCGACGCCGAGCTAGCGGCGATCAATGCGTGGGAGAAGCAGGGCGCGTCGCTCGACGTGCCGACGGCCACGCCACTCGCGGCCACGAAACGCGTTGTCACACCGTTGCGCCGCGACACGGTGATCAAGGGCCAGCCGTACAAGGGGTCCACTGCGCTGAGCGACGAATACCGCTGCCAGATCTACGACCCGAAGCTCACCAAGCCGTCGTTCCTCCAAGGCATGGATATGGAGGCCGATCAAACCCGCGTGGTGCATCACGGCCTGCTGTTCCACGGCAAGGCCGGCACACGTGCCCAGGCTGAATCAATCGACGCCGAACAGCCGGGTAGCGGTTGGACCTGTTTCGGTCTGCCTTCCCTCGGCAGCGCTCCCGGCGATGACCTCAGCCAAATCATGAGCTGGGGACCGGGGCAGGCGCCGTCGTTACTTCCCGCCGACACCGGCGTGGCGATGGAAGCCGGCGACTACTTCGTCATGCAGATTCACTACCATTATCAGCAATCAACCGAGCAGCTCCCTCCCGACGAATCATCGCTCGTGGTCGACTTCGCCGATGACGCCACCATCGCCGCGGCTGGCGGCACGCTTGCTCCGGTGTCACTCAAGCTCTACCTCGGCCCGGCCGAAATCCCGTGCTCAACAAATCAGGTCGGTCCGCTCTGCGATCGGTCGGCGGCGGTTGGGAAACTGGTTGAAAGCTACGGCCCGTTCGCTGGCTATCTCGCCGACGGCCTGGTTGCGGTCTGCGGAGCGAACCTGGCCGACTTTGCCACCATGACATCGGGCGTTGCGTCCTCGAAATGCGATTCGCCCGCAGCGCCCGGCGAGATCATTTCGATCTGGGGTCACGAGCATGAGTTGGGCGCCACGTTCCGCATGACCCTGAACCCGGGCAAGCCCGACGAAACGGTGTTGCTCGACATTCCCCGCTGGGCGTTCGAATGGCAGCTCAACTACAGCCCGGTCGACAAGGTCGTCATCAAGCCCGGTGACGTGATTCGTGTCGAATGCTCATGGGATCGTTCCCGAGCGGCCGCCGGTAAGGACCCGCGCTACATCGTGTGGGCCGAAGGCACGAACGACGAAATGTGCTTCTCGCAAATCATCACCCGGCCGCCGTCCTCCTAAGGAAACGACTGAGCTCAGTTCACGAGAGAGGCGATGGCCCAGACCGATGCGATGAGTCCGATGATGGCCATGAAGAGGCTGCGGCGCACAGGGGCACGCGGGAGGTCACCGTCCTTCAGGGCTACCGGGGGACGAACGATGGCGAGCACGTTGCCGACGAACATGGCGCCACCCATAGCCAACACAAGTAAGGGAAGAAGGTTTTTACCGAGGAACACGTAATCAACCGTAGCGGCGGACGACTACGTGAGGGACAGTGGGACAGGGCCGTCAAGCGGCCGCGGCGCGGTCAGAACCACGACACAACCATGCGACGCCGACATCTCGATCGAGAACAGATCCATGACGCCAAGCAGCGCGTCAACGGCATCGTGATCACCCCGCACATCTTCGAGCACCAGCAGACGAGGTGCGTCATCGGCCCAGTCGGACAGGGCGTCCACAACCGCGTCCCAGTTGTGACCGAACCAGTCGGGAAAGCCGAGGTCTCGTTGGAACGCCTTGAACATCGCCTTGTCCGATGTTGCCTGCCCGAGCTGCACCACGCCCACTGTCCAGCCGCCATCGCGAGCGCGTTGCAACGCCGATGCGGGCACCGTGCGACCGGGCCACTGGTAGACACCATCAGGATGTCGGTCATCGTCAGGCCGCTCATCATGCAATACCTCGTCGAGCGTGGTCATCCGACAACTTCCTTGAAGCTGGCGTAGTGATCATCGGTGTAG